>JAKSPR010000432.1 GCA_024404655.1 Clostridia bacterium
CCAGAAGAAAGCCCTTGAGCAAGCATGCGCGTTAGGGATCAACAATAACAGCCGCGGCAGATTCTGCGGCGGCTGTATTTATCGGTGGGAATGTTTACTTTTCCATGGTTTTGAGAACACCGTTCTCTACATACGCAAAGGTGCCGCGGCACTTGACCTCGGTCTTCTCCGGTACATCCCGGCGGGCAATCGTCAAAGGTGCGACCATTTTTTCAATGATACCGATCTGTGCCACACCGTCGATCACGGGTGTAACGATAAACATTTTGTAATCATCCTGATTATCGAGTGTGAAACGATACACATCATCACGACCGATCACGGCACAGTCTCCGGTGAAATGCTCATAAACGGCATATTCTTTCGCATCTGCCAGCCCTACAATATCAGAGGGCCGGAACGCGCCGTCAACGGCAGCATTGTCAGAGCGCAGATCAAAGGCGGCAATCACACCGTCCTCACCCTTTGCACAGGTGTTCTGCACAAGGAACGCATGACTGCTTTCCTCCGGATTGACCGTCAGACAGTCGAGAACCGGAACCGCAGGCTTGTCGCAGCGCAGCAGACGTCCGTCATCCAGTACCAGCGGCATGAAGATCTCACGGTTGGAACGGTCCAGCTTGTCGCTGACATAGACAGGACCGCCGGAGATAGCACGCAGGACGCTGTTCTTGACCGCCTGTCCGTCGTCTGTCCACCACATATCCCAGTCGCAGGTGTAGAACTGACCCTGCACAAGGGAGTTATAGGAGCACTGCAGGATGTGCTTGATGAACCACGGACGGTTCTCCGGCTGGAAGTCGTCGGAGCAGCGGGAGATCATGGAGCTCTGACGGTTCCACATGTTCTCGCCCGCCATACCCATGCAGTTGATCATATCGCCGCCGAAATGGGCTCCCACGGAGGCCTCAATGGCTGTCTGCAGACGACGCGCGCTCTGACCGACCGGCATCATGCCGCGGTAGAAACGACGGATGTCGCTCTGGTTGTCCACCTTGACAAAGACAGCGCCGCAGGCCTGTAAGAAGGTGTGGAAGGCATCATAGAACTGGAAGGCTTTGCCGGGTTCGGGAGAGGGAATCCATCTGCCGTCATCAAGCTGCACCAGATTGTCCTTCTGCTCAGTAAAGAGAGGACTGGTCGGGTCAATGCCGCGCCAGTAGCCCGTGGAGGGATGCCACATGCCGACGATCATACCCTCTTTGTTCATCTCTTTGATGCAGTGCTTCAGCCCGTTCGGAAAACGGATGGGGTCAGCCTCAAAGGAGTAAAGGGAGCTGGAATGCATCAGAGAGACCATCTCTCCGAAATTGTCATAGGGCGCATCGCGGAACTCCCGGATATCCGCCCACATATCATCGAGAATCGCCCAGCGGACGGGGATGTTCTTCTCTTTGAATTCCCGGCACTTGCGGAGCAGTCCTTCTTCGGTCCCACGAATCTGCATGGCGTCCCAGGAGCACCAGCCGAGATACTCAAAGATTTCGGGATAACGGCGTTCAGAGCGGACCTTGCCGCCCATGCCGAGAACCTCCATACCGGCCTTGGCGCAGTGTTCAAGCAGCGTGAATGGATCGTCGCCCTCTGCATAGCAGAACGCTGGTGCGTCGCAGCGGTTGATCTTGTCATACCAGGAGAACAGCACCGCAGTCAGACCGTGCTCCCCACCCTTCAGATCGCACTTGTAGGTATCAGAGACCATCGGCAGCAGCACGCAGTAACCGCCGGATTTCTTTTTGACGATCAACCCCTGCGTGCGGTCCGGAACCTTGGAAAGATCGGTGCCGAAATAGGGACGGGACCAGAATTCGCTGTACATGTAGACCGCCGTATAGCCGTCGTTTTCGTCGATGTCGCCGGAGAGTTCCAGCGTCGCGCCGTGGTCGGGATGAAGCGCTTCTCCGTTTCTGGAATGAGCGGAAATCCCATAAACCGTCACGTCGCCGATGACAGTTTCCGTCACATGGAGAAATCTGTCACAGTCCGCGCCGGAGG
>JAKSPR010000433.1 GCA_024404655.1 Clostridia bacterium
AATGGCTATGTTCCTGTGAACTTTGGCGACAAGGGTGAGCACAAGGCGGAAATCACCTTTGATGCGGTGATTGAAGTTCTGCACATCGACGACAGCGCGGCGTCCGGCAAATTCCCGCTGGCGTTCAAATACGGTGCGCTGATGTTTGCGCTGCACATTCCAGAAAACTGGGTGAAGTTCTATCCCAAGACCGAAACGCCGCTGACCGAGGAATGGCCGTGGTACAATGTCTATCAGTCCTATACCGACGATACCTGTCCCGACGACCACGAAAAGACGCTGCGCAGACGGTATCACCTTTCCTGGAACGTGGCGGTGGACGAGCGTCTCTCCCCCGATGATATCCGTTTGGAGTACACAGGCTCCACGGGTTACGTCTGGGAGGATCCGAGACTGGTTATGAAGGTCCCGGCCTACAAAGCACCCTATCTCTATTCCGACTATCCCCGTAAAAATTTCGAGCCCTTTGAGGATCGCCAGATCGTCACCGACGAAATGGAGATAACGCTGGAGCCCTACGGCTGCACCAACCTCCGCGTGACCTATTTCCCCCGCGCCGATCTTGCCAGAAGAAAAGGCGATCTGATCTCACCGGAAAAGTAAAAAGTTCCGTAATGAACCCAAATGAACACAAGCACGCCGCCGGAGAATTTTGTAAATCTCCGGCGGCGTTTTCTGTGTTTTTTCAGATTTCACGGATGAGAACAAAGCTGTCAACTTTCAGACGGAAAGAAAGTCCTTCTGAAACATCGACAGGGGATGCATCATGATCGGCATCCACAAGGAACGCCTCGTATTTTCCCGTTCTGCCGAAGTCCACGGCGATCTCCTTGTCGGCGGCATGGTCGTCATCGGAATAATAGGTCACGACAGCCATGGCTTTGCCGTTTTCATCCACACCGCAGAGGGAATAGATACCGGGAATGTCATTCAGAGCAGGAATATCATGAGCAAGATCATAGAACATACCATACCACTTCATGGCATAATAACCTTTCAGCGGGCGGTAGGTGTAGAAATCAAATACGCCGTTGAAAACAGAGGGGCGGGTATCATAATACATGAGCATATCAATGGGGGCAGGCTGGGAAACACTCATGCAGGCCATGATGAACGCACCGTTCTTGACGCTGTGCATACATTCGATGGAGTAAACGTATTCATCGGTCCAGCCTTTGACGTAGTTCCATTCGTTTAAGATGCTCTCGGCCTTTTCATAGCCGTTTTTGTCCATGATGGCGCGGATGCGGTCGGCTTTCTTTGCAAGGGCGACGGGTTCTGTTGTGTAGATATGCCAAGAGAAGAAGTCGATCTCCACGCCGCGGGCGTGCATTTCACGGAGAAAATCATCGGCCCACTGCTCGTTTCCGGCAAGGGCGGGACCGCCGATTTTCAGATCGGGGAAGCAGGATTTCAGATGCTTTGCGGCGATCTCATAGAAATCGAAGAACTGCGCCTTGGTGCCGCCCCAGCAGCGTTTGTTCGTACTGTCGTCTTTGTCAAGATCGGGTTCGTTCCAGATCTCCCAGTACTGCATACCGAGGTGATAGCCGTCTGCCCAGCCCTCGTTATAATGACGGATGATGTGTTCGCAGATGTCGGCCCATTTTTTGAAATCAGCAGGCGGGATGGTGCCGTGCTTCTTGATCTGGTGCTCGATGGTCTGACCGAGACGGAAGAAGGTCTGGGTCCCGGCGTCGAGGGCGACGAGGATCGCTTCATCGGTGCAGGGGAAGTCATAGGATGCGGGATCGTTCTCATCCGCACGGAAATCCGGGAAAATGTTCGTGATATCGTGGCTGTAGGGTCCGCCGTAAACGCCGTGGACGGCGGAATCGTGGTTTCTTGCGTATGGGATGCGGGCAGCCTTGTAGTCCTCAAAGTTGCTGCGGTACTGATCGTTTGCATGGCGCTTGTGCCAGGGACCGCC
>JAKSPR010000434.1 GCA_024404655.1 Clostridia bacterium
ACCGTCGTCCTCTATGACCGCCTCTTCACCGAGGAGAACATGAACGATGTGGATTCCGCCGACTACGATCAGTATTTAAGCCCCACCTCCGCTGTCCGTGTGGAGCATGTTATGATCGAGGAAGCACTGGCAGAAGCCGCCCCCGGCGACAAGTTCCAGTTCGTCCGCGACGGCTACTACTGCCGCGATACCAAGAACGAAAACACCTTCAACCGCGTTGTCACGCTGAAGGATTCCTTCAAGGCATAAAACCCATCCTTCAAAATAAGATACGGGAAACGATTCAGGATCGTTTCCCGTTGTTTTTTATTCTTTTTCTTCTTTTTTGTGCTTGCAGGGTTCCGCAAAGAAGCCGTTTAAGTCCATTTCCCATTTTCCGGTCTTGTGGGAAAAACCGAGCCAATAAATCAGATGCTCGGTCATGGGCGTCTGGGGATCGAGCACCGCCCAGTGAACGCCACAAAGGTCGATGAAATTGAGGGTCTGTCTGCCCATGATGAACAGCGCTTCCTCATCCTCCACGCCGTCGGCGTTTTTGAGATCGTAGATCGTACCGACCTTGTCAATATCGAACTGACAGACACCGAGGAATGTTCCGTTTTCAGCATCGGGGGTCTCTTTTTCGTGTGCCTGATAGCAAAGGCAGCCGGGACGCACCGTCACCCCGCACTTCGCACATAATTCTTCATAAAGCACCGCATCGCGGATCGGTCTGATAACCAGCATGTCACGTCCTCCTTACTGCTTCGGTCTGCGCGCACCCTTGGGCGCACGGCCGTAAGCGGAACCGCGGTTTGCAGCCGCAGTATGGGAATTGTACTTCCGGTTCTGGGAACCGCTGTGCTTCTTCTTTTCTTCTTCCTTTTTCTTGACCTCCGGACGTTCGGAGATGCGGAACCGCTCTGCTGCTTCCGGCATGAGGGAGGTCAGCTCCGCTGCGGTCAGATAGCGCCACTTGCCCAGACGCAGGGTTCCCAGCGGAATATCGCCGATGGCGATACGCTTCAGGCGAATGATTTTCAAGCCTACCTGCTCACACATCTTCCGGATCTGCCGGTTGCGGCCCTCGTAAAGCTCCATCTGCAGGGTAGAGTGTCCGTCTTCGCAGAGCAGCACCGTGACCGCCACAGGACGGATATCGTAGCCGTCGATCTCCATGGGGGAGGACAGAGCTTTGACCTGCTCCGGCGTGATCTCGCCCTCGATGCGGACGTTAGAGTATTTCGGGACCTCATGCTGCGGGTGCATCATGAAATTTGCAAAATCGCCGTCATTGGTGAGAATCAGCATACCCTCGGAGACTTTATCAAGCCGTCCGACAGGATAGACACGGCAGCCGACATCCTCCACAAGGGAGGCAACGCACTTGCGGCCCAGCTCGTCACTCATGGTCGTCACATAGCCGCGGGGCTTGTTCAGAACGATGTAGGTTTTCTTCTCGGTGTTGTCCGGCAGATAAATGCGCTTGCCGTCGTAACGGATCTCATCCTTGTCCGGATCGACCTTCTGTCCGAGGACAGCGGGTTCGCCATTGACATAAATGTTGCCGTCTTCGATTTCCTTTTCCGCCGCACGGCGTGACATCACACCTGCGTCGGACATAAATTTCTGCAGTCTGATAGGTTCCATGTTGTTTTAATATTTCCTTTGTTTTGTAATTTACGTAATCTGTCGGAAGAAAGCTCTGATTCTCTCCCAAAGCGTCGGCTTTACATAAAGTGCCACATCTTCTGCGGCATACAGCGGCAGCTCCCCGATGCAGGCACCGCTCTGAAAGTAGCGTACCCGTCCCAGTCTGTCGCCCTGGTATACCGGTGCAAAGAGGATATGCGGCAGCTCCACCTGTTTT
>JAKSPR010000435.1 GCA_024404655.1 Clostridia bacterium
CCTTGACCGTTTTGCCGCGATGTGCAGACGGGAAGGATTTTCCGTCGTCAATAGCCCCTCTGACAGCTATCTCCTTGCAGTGTGGGAACCGGAGCATTATGAAGGTACTCTGGGACTGTTTTCCCATCTCGACGTTGTTGCCGCAGGGAATGATTGGGATATTACTGCGCCGTTCTCTCCTTTGATCATGAATGATTTCCTGTTCGGACGCGGTGTCTCCGATGACAAATCGGGTGCTGTCATCAGTCTGTACATTCTGAAAATGGTGCGTGATCTGAATCTGGCCGTGAAAAGCCGTGTTTTGCTATTTGCCGGAATCAACGAAGAATCCGGTATGGTGGATATGGATGACTTTGTTAAAGAACAACCGATCCCGGATTTTTCTCTGGTACTGGATACCGCATTTCCTCTGTATCACGGAAACAAAAGCATCCTTACATACCGCATCCGCTTCAGCACACCATTTGAAGAAATCCTTTCGTTCAGCGGCGGTCTGCCTTCCGGCGGTGCCGTAGCAGGTCAGGCAGATGCGGAACTCCCGGATTCTGATGATCTCTATGAATCATTGACTCAAAAGACGACCGACCGTCTTCATCTGATGCGGGAGCACGGTCACATCATCCTCCATGCAGATGGTGTTTCCACGCATGGTGCGCTCCCCGAAGGCTCCCTGAATGCCGGATATCTGCTTGCTGATGCATTGGCAGACTGTCCGGTACTCTGTCAGCATGACAGAGCGATTATGAAAAAGGTAAAAGAGATGCTTGGGCGGTATTACGGGGAGTTCTGGGGAATTGAGCATACCGATGATTTCGGAAAAACGACCTGTGTCTGTACTTATTTCACCATAATAGACGGCCAGCTCAATCTTTCCTTCAATGTTCGTTTCGGCTGGAAACAGACAGCAGAGAAAATAAAGACTGCGGTCCGGAGGACAGCAGAGGACTGCGGCTGCACAGTTTCCGATATGGTTATCAAACAGGGATATTATATTTCTCCGGACAATCCCTATGTGACGGCACTGCTTGATGAATACAGAAACTATACGGGTAATATGTCCGCAAAAGGTGTTCTGAACGCTGGCGGGACCTACGCACGGAAGCTGTCAGGCAAGGGCGTTGAGACCGGAACGTGGCTGTGGAGACGTCCTGCGCCGCCCCTCAAACCCGGTCATGGCCATGTTCATCAGCCGGATGAATTTATCGACATTGACGGTTTTACTGGCGCAGCTGAACTGAACGCAAGAATGTTGTTCCGTGCTGATCGGGTTCTGCATGGGGAAAGAGAGCATAGCGATGAGTGAACTCACTGCTCCCATCTTTGATATCCGCCGCTGTTCGCTTGCCGATGGCCCCGGTGTCCGTACAACATTCTTTTTCAAGGGGTGCAGTCTGCACTGCGCATGGTGTCACAATCCGGAAAGCCAGAAGAGAGAACCCCAGCGTATCCGATATCAGAATCGTTGTACCGGCTGCGGCACATGTGTCAGGCACTGTCCATCAAATGCTCTCGCCGTAATCGGCGACGGCAGTCTCAACTACATGGAGGAGTACTGTACCTACTGTGGGAAATGTTCACTGTACTGTCCTCATGATGCGGTCTCCATCGCAGGTGAGGAAAAAACAGTCAGAGAACTGTTTGACATTGCTTGTCAGGACATTGAATATTTCGGCGACGACGGCGGTATCACGGTATCTGGCGGTGAGTGCATGCTATATCCCGGATTTCTCTATGAGTTCCTTTCCGTCTGCCGTAGGAGGGGAATCCGGACAGCTGTTGATACAGCGGGATTTGTCCCGTGGAACGCATT
>JAKSPR010000436.1 GCA_024404655.1 Clostridia bacterium
CGCCAGCAAAGGTTTTCTTATAAATAAAATAAATGAAAGCGCCGATGAGCAGAGAGAAAACGAATGCTAAAATCACATCCGCATAATTGATCTGGGAGAATTTTGCAAGAAACGTAGAGTTCATATCCTTGAGTACCTTTCCCTTTCGGTTATTTGTTGAATATCAGTCATCTCACTCCGCTCAGCCGAAGCGGCGGCAGATTTCGTATTTGGAAAATGCGGTCGGACGAATGCCGTCCAGCTGCAGGGCATCCCGGATGCAATCCGGCAGGAACGCGTCGTACTTGACCTCCAGAATGCAGAACGGAGCTTCCTCCACCGCGTCGGCAGCGAGGGTCGACAGCGCCGGGTTCAGAAAATCCGTCGACCGGATGCCTGTGCGGATGTGGTAGTCCAGTGTCACGCGGGTGTCGCCCATGGGATGGATGAACGTCAGCCGTTCATAGTCCACAACGGTCTTCGGATGAAAACCATGGAGCTTCATTTTGGCGTACAGCTCATTCATGAGCGGCTGGGAATCCGTGCGGAGAAAATCGACGTCTCCCGCCAGAAGCGCTTCGCACTGCTTTTTTGTGATGACCGCGCTCTGCTTGTCCGTCAGCTGATTGATCTTGCTTTTCTTTTCCAGACGGATAAAGGAAAGATCGCCGTTATAATACCGGATGCGGAACTTTTCTCTGTGAGCTGCTCCGTAGACCTTTTCTTTGAGAGCAAGATCATTTGCGTTGTCAAAATACAGGCTTCGTATGTAATAGGTACCGTCCGCCCTTGCATGAGGATCGTTCTTCATCAGCGCCCGCAGGCGGCTTTCCAGAATCATCCGCTGGCCCTGGGTGATCTGATGCTTGATCTCATGACGGTAGTGGGGTGTCTGCATACTGACAGCCTCCCTTCCTCGTTCTGTTAATAGTGTACCGCCAAAATGTGACAGGATTATGAACGATTACGGAAAATTCATGAGAAAAACCGGAGAGTTTCAAAAATACTGCCGATCGGAACGACTTCAATGCCGGGTGTGCGCAGATCACGGGTCTCCGCGTTCTTTTTCGGGACCATAACAGTGGTGAAACCGAGGCGGGCACACTCCTTGACGCGCTGCTCAATACCGGAAACGGCACGGACTTCGCCCGCAAGTCCGATTTCTCCGATGGCGACCAGGGTGTCGGGGAGGACTTTGTCTTTCAGAGAGGAGATCAGTGACATGGCGGCGGAAAGATCTGCTGCCGGTTCTTCCAGACGCAGACCGCCGACGACGTTCAGATACACGTCATTTGCCGAGAACCGCAGACCGAGCCGTTTTTCCAGCACGGCAAGGATCATCTGCAGGCGGTTATAATCCACACCGGTGGAAGACCGACGGGGGGACGGGAAAAAGGACTGGGTGACCAGCGCTTGCATTTCCGCAAGGATGGGACGGGAACCCTCGATGACGCAGACAGCGCAGTTGCCTGAGACGCCCTTCGGTCTGCCGGACAGGAGCATTTCGGAGGGATTTTCGACCTCGGAAAGACCCATATCGGTCATCTCAAAGACGCCGATTTCATTTGTGGAGCCATAGCGATTCTTGATAGCGCGGATGATGCGGTAGGACTGCTGACGCTCACCTTCAAAGTAGACCACCGCGTCCACCATGTGTTCCAGTACCTTGGGGCCTGCGATGCCGCCCTCCTTGTTGACGTGACCGACCAAAAGCACGGAAATGCCCTCGTTCTTGGCCTTGTGGATGAGGGCCATGGCGGCTTCCTTGACCTGTGTCACGCTGCCGGGA
>JAKSPR010000437.1 GCA_024404655.1 Clostridia bacterium
AACAGGCTCGGAGTACATGCCGGAGGAAAGATAATAAGAGAATTTCTCAACGGAAGGAACCTCGGCAACACCGGTCAGTGCTCTCTGATATGCGGAACCCTCTTTGCGGAGCTTCTCGGACAGGACGCCGGATGCGCTGATGAGCTGGTTGATATATGCCCAGTGCTTGTACTGTTCAAAGGTGGTTTCATTGAACAGGGTGCTAAAGCTCTTGAAGGGCCGGGGCTCGGTGATGATGACGATTTCGGGAGCGAAGCCGAAGAGATCGCAGAGCAGCTTTCTGAACTTGACGGGTTTCAGAAGTGCGCTGACCGTGCGGGTCTTCATGGGGTTATACATCTTGGGATATTCGGACCATTCCTCGCTGCTCTTGACAAGGGTTGCAATGATGGCGTCGAAAGCAAGGGCGTCGTTTATATACTGCTCTGCTTCCTCATCGGTCAGACGGGTATGGGAAAGGAGGGTCTTGACCATGCCGACCCAGATGCCCATGATCGCTTCCTTCTGCTGTGCCATTTCCTCTTTATAGTAAGTCGTATCGGGCAGAATGACGCTGGGACCCTGCAGCATAACACAGTGATGCTCGGTATCCTTCATATCAGCGTCGACGCTGATATTGAACGGCAGCGGGAGGTCTTCGAGAACGAATTCGTTCAGATGACGGTTGAAAGCGTTCATATCGGTCAGCTTGCGGATCTTATTCAGAGAAGCCAGCGCCGGGCGGAGGCCTTCCTTCTGACGTCTCTTTTCATCCTTGGCAAGGCTGAAAAGCTTGACAGCCTTTTTCATCGTGTCGTCGGGATATTCACCGGATTCTGCCATCTTGTTGAAGTCGCCGATGAGCAGTTCCTCCACTTCCTTTGCAAGGTTCGCAAAACCGCCGGTGGTGGGTCTGTCCGCAGGAATCTCGGCTTTTTCCAGCCATTCTGCGTTGACATACTGATAAAGATCATCCTGAATTCTTGGTTTTTCCATGATGTACTCCTTTGCATTTTTGAGAAAAATAGGAACCATAATTTATTTTGATGAACGTATTATATCATAAAATCTGCTCTTTTGCAATACGTTTTTTCGCTGTAAACAGATTTTCGGGAATGGGTCTTTACAAATTGTTTTTTGTGATTATAATAATAAGCAAGGCATCAATACTGAAAAAAGGAGAAAACACAATGTACACAGCCAAACCGACCAAAGAGCTGCTTGCATGGCAGGAACTGGAACTGGGCGTCATCATCCACTACTGCATGGATATCTACAATCCCGATTTCAAGGGTTATAAAACCTCCGCCGTCCGGGATGGAATTCCGCCGGAGCGTATCAATCCGAAGAATCTCGATGTGGAACAATGGGTACGTGCGGCAAAATCCATCGGGGCGGAATACGCGGTACTCGTCACCAATCACTGTACCGGTTTTTCCCTCTGGCCAACCAAAGTCAACGACTACTGCACCCGTTCCCTTGCATGGAAGGACGGCAAGGGGGATATCTGCCGGGACTTCATCGACGCCTGCAAAAAATACGACATCCGTCCGGGGTTCTATTATTCCACCGGATGCAACGGATATTACAATATCAACGATGAAACCATCAAGGACTACACTTCCCGGCACTATAAAGACTATGTAAAACAGGTGGAAGCCCAGGTCACGGAACTCTGGACGCAGTACGGAGAACTGTTTGAAGCTGGAACATTGATATTTGTAATTGTGTTTTCTCCTGCCGATTCATCTTCCGTGTGCATAACCGCATT
>JAKSPR010000438.1 GCA_024404655.1 Clostridia bacterium
CCCCACCCCAACCTTCCTTGGCTGGCATCGGCGGAAGCCGTGAGGAAGGAGAAGATTTTTGGGATCCGGGGACAGAAGAAGTGTTCCGGACAAAAGCAAAAAGGGAGGGTGACCTCCCTTTTTAACATGAATGATTTTGCTGACAAACCCCGTTTACAGCGCGTTCGGGCCGGAGAGGATGACGGTGAGAAGCTCGCCGTTCTGTGTCTTGACGGTGTAGTCGCCCATGCCGGCGGGGAGGAAGTAGCTGATGCCGGCGGACAGGGGGTATTCTTCGCCGCCGTAAACGAGAGCGCCTTCGCCGTTTGTGACCAGCAGGGAAACAAAGGAATCCCCGACGGTGAAGGATGCGTCTGCACGGAGATCGTGCATTTCTGCCCAGAAATACTTGCTGTCGGCAAGGGCATCGGTGCGGCCGTGCTCACAGCGGAACGCGTCGATATCCGCATCGGTGAAGTTCTTGGTGCAGGCCACAGCATCGTCAATGTGCAGAGCACGGAGGGAACCGTCAGCCTGACGGCGGTTGTAGTCGTAAACGCGGTAGGTGGTATCGCAGTTCTGCTGGATCTCTGCAAGCAGGATACCGCCGCCGATGGCGTGGATCAGACCTGCGGGGATATAGAAGACGTCGCCCGCCTTGACGGGAACGCGGCGCATGAGGCTTTCCAGCGTACCGCCGGAGATGGCGTCACGCAGCTCGTCAGCGGAATAGGTACCGTTCAGACCGTAGATCAGCTCTGCGCCCCGGGAGGCTTCCAGAACGATCCACATTTCGGTTTTGCCGCGGCCGATGCCCTTGGAAATTGCATAAGCGTCATCGGGGTGGACCTGAATGGACAGCTTGTCCTTTGCGTCGATGAACTTGATGAGCAGCGGGCAGGAACCGTCGCTGCCTGCGGCGATCATTTCGGGATGCTCGCGGAGCAGCTCGTGGAGCATCGCACCCATATATTCGCCGTTGATGATGAAGCCGGGGGCGTCCTCACGGGCGGAGAGCATCCATGCTTCGGCGATGTTGTCCAGCTTTGACTGGAAATTGAAGGCGTCACGCATTTTGTTTCCGCCCCAGATGGTGGAACGGCAGACGGGGGATAACTGCATGGGATAAAGTACAGAACTCATATCGTTTGTTTCCTTTCAGAATGTGTTTGTTACGGATGGAGATTCTTATCGGCCATGATGAGGATGGGCGCTGTTGCCCACGGATGGAAGAGACTGGTGTTCCATTTCTGATCACGTCCCCACGCTTCGTAGGTGGTGGTTGCGCCCTCACGGAGCATATTCAGCCAGCCGGCCGGGGAATGGAGCAGCTCATCGACCGCTTCGTCCTCGCCCGCTTTTTTCAGGCCCGCCAGACGGAAATAGGACATGGAGACACCACTGCAGCCCACGCCCTTGCGCCGGATGAAACCACCGCTCACGGGACGGCACCCCTCACCTGCAAAGCGGTCAAGACCGAAGAACAGCGGGAGCAGATTGGAGTGGGTACTTGTGTGCTTCGTTGCTTTCGCATCGGTAAAGAGCTTCTGCTCTGCATCGTAGAATTCGTTTACAAAGGCCTTTGCGGTGCGCTCTGCGGCAGAGGAATCGGCAGGAAGACCAAGCTCGGCGCGGATTTTTTCCATATCGCACTGCATGCCGTACCAGAACGCATTCATGACGTTGTGCGCACCGGGACCGATGGGCTTCGTTGCAGGGAAGTCGTAATCATCCCGGAGATTTTCCGGCCAGTCGATCAGGTTCCACGAG
>JAKSPR010000439.1 GCA_024404655.1 Clostridia bacterium
TAATGAGAAAAAACACATTTTCACAACGAATATCGGGAAAATCCCGGAGGAATGACGTTTTATGGAACCATCCAAAATTCATATAAAAGAACCGGAAAAGCTTCTGCCCGTCTCTGCTGACTGCGACGTTCTCGTCTGCGGCGGCGGTATTGCGGGGATCGCTTCAGCGCTGGCTGCAGTGCGGCACGGTGCGCGCGTCACGCTGCTTGAGCGGGAATTCATGCTGGGCGGTCTTGCGACCCTGGGGCTGATCACCATTTATCTGCCGTTGTGCGACGGTGAGGGTCATCAGGTCAGTTTCGGCATTGCGGAAGAACTGCTCCGTCTGTCCGTCGGACGCGGCATTCATGAGGATGACCCGAACTATCCCTATGCGTGGCTGGAAGGCGGCACAGATGAAGAGAGGATCGCGCGCCGATTCCGCGCGCAGTACAATCCCCACATTTTCGCCGTGGATGCGGAAAAGCTGCTCCTTGAAAGCGGCGTGAACATCCTCTATGGAACCCTTGTGGCAGATACAGTCGTGGAAGACGGTCATATCAAAGCCGTCATCATCGAGAACAAATCCGGACGCAGTGCAGTCACAGTCAAAACGGTCGTAGACGCGACGGGTGACGCCGATGTCTGTGCCCGCGCCGGTGCGGACTGTGCCCTATTTGGTCAGGGCAATGTCCTTGCGGCATGGTATTACCGTTTCACCGAAGTCAAAGGGGTTCAGCTTCATCTGCTGGGGGCTTCCGATACGCCGGATGAACTGAGAAAACCGGGAGAAACACAGCAGTATCTTGCCAACCGCCGGTTCGGCGGTTTGGATGCCGGGGAGATCAGTGAATACACGATTCTTTCCCATCAGACAGCGATGCGGGAGATCATGAAATACAGAGAAAGCCATCCCGATGCCGTTCCCGTGACATTTCCCACCATTCCCCAGCTGCGCATGACGCGGCGTATTGCGGGGCTGCGCACGGCGGCTTCCCAGCCGACACACCAGTTTGAAGAAAAGAGCATCGGCATGATCGGCGACTGGCGCAAGCGCGGTCCGGTCTACGAGCTTCCCTTTGACTGTCTCTACGGGGACAGCATAAAAAATCTTATCTGTGCCGGGCGGAACATCTCCGTCACAGACGGTATGTGGGATATCACCCGCGTCATCCCGGTCTGTGCCGTTACGGGTCAGGCTGCCGGAACTGCCGCCGCCTACGGTATCGACTTTGCAGATATCGACATAAAGGAACTCCAGTCCGCACTTCGGAAAGACGGCGTCCGTCTGCACTGTGATGAAGTGCTTTGAAATTGATAAAACAGCATGAAAGGACAAAATGCCATGAAGAAATATACATTCGGCACGCCCGAGGAAATCGTCCCCTCCCGCTTCTGCAAAAACTTTTCATACAAAGAAACATCTGTTGCCTACCCGGCAGAAAATTTCAGATTCAAAGTGACCGCCCGCGGCTGTGTCGTGGAATTCCCCCTTGCCGAGCATGAGGAAGTCTACGGTTTCGGTCTGCAGCTCAAAGGCTTTGACCACAAAAACCACAAAATGGCCCTCCGCGTCAATTCCGATCCTGTGGCAAACACGGGAGATTCCCAGCCTAATTGCAAGTTACCCGTCGCGTATATCG
>JAKSPR010000044.1 GCA_024404655.1 Clostridia bacterium
GAAGCAGGAAGAAGCCCCCACTTCAAATGCTTGCATTAAGTGGTGGGTAGTTCACCGCAAGGAGGACTTCATGAGCAGATATAGGGATAGCTGTGAAGAGACAATGCTTACTGTATTCAAAAAGCTTGGAGAAGATGACAATGGGGCAGGCTGGTACACGGTATTGCATTGCCCTGGTTTTGTGGAACAGTATGAAAGCGCAGACATATCTCCGACTTTACGGGTTCCAGAAAAGTGGATGACAGGATTCCTATTTCCATCGGTTAGTGAAGACGGAAACCGAAATATTCTGCCAGTTTCGTTGCTGCCTGGAAGTGATTATGTTGCATATGGAATCTATGATGGTACACCTGGTGAAGCTATTATGTCAGGAGCGGCGGTATACATCATTGTTGACACCGCGCGTCCGTCACGTTTCATAAGTGGGAGACAAGTGACATGGTGTCATTTCCGAGCAGTTCTTGTGGGAAAAGAATAACAATAACAATAACAAATTGGTACATATATGAATCGCCAACGATGGTGTAACGATACACAAGCAGCTGAGAAAGAAACATATAGTATGATAACTCTGCCGGGATGGTTTATTGTCAAGAACACTGAGTAGATTGGAGCTGACAATGAGGCTCCCATATGGCATGTTTGGGACAGGGCTGTTATCGGCCGAATGATGTTGAAGATACGAATACAGTAATCTGGGATGTGAATAAAGGTACTAGCGAGGAGAATCAGCTCAGCAATGACGGCAGTGACCTTATCACACTTTGGATAGTACTACTGATATGTATTAGTATTACTTTGCATGATTCCGAAAAAAGTGAAACCGGATTTACATACAAGTATATTGTGTAACGATTAACGCATGGAGTGGGATAGTGGGACATGAATATGGTAACAATACCGTGATAGATGAAGATACCGACGAGATGGGTGGAAAATGGACGTTGAGCATCTCTGTATTTCTGGAATACATGTTCTTGGATGGCACTAATTATCAGGAGAATGCACCTGTGGAAATATATATTACTAAATTTGTCAGCAGACTGTGCTGGATGGAAAGAGTATCCGCGAGGATGGGAAAACCCGTGATTATTGAGTTAATATAGAAAAGTGAATCGCGCAGATTTTCGTTAGCAGCAGATGTTTTCAGCTTTCTGCTGAAAAACATCGATATGGAAGGGAACCGTTCAGGCATTGGTTTCGCTTCGTGCTTTCTTAACTCGCCATTTGGTGAAGCGATACACACGGATAAACTATCCGAAGATACGCCGGAAAGTGAAACGATACACAAGCAGAAGTATGGCGTCGGAGTTTTAGTTTCTGACAGTGAGATTGTATGGCTGCTATGATCCGTATAGTTAAATTCAGTTTTTTTCAAAGCGGGAAGTACGGAATGTGTGAGTATTTTGCGTTTTAAGAGGTGAGCGGTTCTATGGGAACAAAGAACAACTTTGCTGATCGCAGCAATCAATGTGTAACGATTAACATATTGAGGCTATCATGAAATCATAATAGGTTATTGCTGGAAACTTCATCAGCTGGCGTTCTACACAGCCGGGGTGATCTCGGCGGCGGAGTACGAAGAAATCACAGGGGAAACAATCTGAAAAGGAATTATGGGCTGCTGCGGGTATTTTATCTGCGGCAGTCTTTTTTACAGATGGTTATGACAGCGGGAGGTTATTATGAGCGAGTACGGATATATCCGGGTTTCCTCGAAAGATCAGAACGAAGACAGGCAGCGGATCGCGCTCCTTGGGGCGGGGATTCCGCAGGAGTGCATCTTTCTTGACCGGCAGTCGGGGAAGGACTTTCAGCGTCCGCAGTACCGGCGGATGGTACGGAAGCTGAAAAAAGACGATCTGCTCTGCATCAAGAGCATTGATCGTCTTGGGCGGAACTATGAAGAAATTCAGAATCAATGGCGGTATCTGACGAAAGAAAAAGGGGTGGATATCATGGTGCTGGATATGCCGCTTCTGGACACGCGGCGGGGGAAAGATCTGGTGGGGACATTCCTTGCGGATATTGTCTTGCAGGTGCTCTCCTTTGTGGCGGAAAACGAGCGGGTGAACATCCGGCAGCGGCAGGCGGAAGGCATTGCGGCGGCGAAAGCGCGCGGGGTACGGTTCGGACGGCTGAGGAGACCTCTGCCGGTGAATTTCAGGGAAGTCTTTCTGCTCTGGAAAGGGAAGCGGATTTCCGGAACCGAAGCCGCGATGCGGTGCGGTATGGCGATTGCGACGTTCCGGTACAGGGCTGATATTTACGAAAAAGAAAACGGGGATGAAGCGGCGATGGGATGATGTACATCTGCGGCTGGGTGAGCCGCAGGCGGGGAGGATTATTCTGTACTGTCCGTCTGGGTATCCACCAGTTCCGAGACGGTGACGAAGCGGAAGCCGCGGGATTTGAGTTCCGGGACGACCTTTTTGAGGGCAGAAAGGGTCTGGCTGTCCTTCCGGGAGACGCAGTCATGGAAGAGGATGATATCGCCGCTTGTGACGTTTGAAAGAATATTTTGGGCAATTTCGTCGGCGGTGGCGTGTTCCCAGTCTCTTGTGTCGATATTCCAGAGGATGATGCGATAATCAAGGCTTTCGGCAAGGGCTGAAATTTCGCCGGTACAGTGTCCCTCAGGCGGGCGGAACAGGAGGGTCCTTCGCTCGGTCAGCTCATAGACGGTATCCTCGCAGGCGAGGACCTCTCTGCGGAGTGCATCGGCGGACAGGCGGCAGAGGCGGGGATGGGAATCGGTATGATTGCCCAGCTCATGACCCTCTGCGGCCTCTCTCCGGACAAGGTCGGGATTGGCTCTTGCCTGGGAGCCGACGAGGAAGAAGGTGGCATGGATATCCTCTGCCTGGAGATAATCGAGGATATCTGCCGTATACTTTGCGCTGGGGCCGTCGTCGAAGGTGAGGGCGATTTTCATACAGTCGTTGTCATGATGGCGGAAGACGTTATGATCTGTCATGATGCTGTAAGCGGCGGCATGGGCGGGGAGGGAGACGGCAAGGAGAAATCCCGTGAGAAGGGAGAAGAAGCGTTTTCCGAGTGTTTTCATGGTTTTATTTCTCCGTCAGTTCATAGAGGGAGCCGAAGCGGTAGCCCTGTTCCTCCCAGGCGGTGAGAAGGCGGTCGAGGATGGCTGCGTTGGTATCGGAGGTCGGGTGGAGTAAGAGCACCATGCCGTTATGGGTATGGGCAAGGATGCGTTCGGCGGATTTCTCTGGATCGGGCTGTTTCTTGTTGTCCCAGTCGCAGTAGGCATAGCTCCAGAAGATGGTTTTATAACCGAGGGATCGGACGGTTTCCAGAGACTGTCTGTTGAATTTTCCCTCCGGGGGACGATAGAAAGGCGCCATATCGCAGCCCGTCTTTTCACTATAGAGTTTTGCAAGGCCGCAGAGCTCCTGTCCGATGGCCTCCGGGGAGAGGATTGTCATATCCTTATGGTGCATGGTATGGTTGCAGACAAGGTGTCCCTCCGCTGCCATTCGCTTGACGAGGTCGGTATTGTCCTCGATCAGATGGGAGAGCACGAAGAAGGCACCCTGGGCGTGATGGGCTTTCAGGGTATCGAGAATCTTTGCAATATTGCCGGTTTCATATCCGGCATCAAAGGTCAGATAAATGACCCTTTCCTCCGGGCTGCCGCAGAAGTAGCTGTCAAGGTCCCGGGTATAGGCGAGGGGAGCATCCAGCGGAGGCTGGGTATGATCCTCTGTTTTCTTAAAATACCAACCGCCGGAAAACTCTTTTGCGGATACGGCCATGATACAGCTCATACTGATCAGACACAGAAAAAGGATACCGGACAGAAAGATCTGGATGTGCGGAAATTTGTTTTTCATGGTTTCATCATCCTTTCACAGCGCTGGGACTGGTGCTGTTTTTCAAAAACATTTTTATCCCGTGCGGAGAACAGTATCTGCCGGATAATGCGTTTCAACACCTGTGTTTTTCTGCATGTTTCGCAGATTTTTGCCGGATTTGGACGTATGAATCATCTTTTTTTGAAAAACCACTTTTCAGATGATAAAAAATCGTGTATAATAATTCTGCCGCACGATTCCGACGGATCGGCGCAGATCACAGGAAGGATCTGACAATCATGAAGCCAAACAAACCGATATCGCCCCTCCATGTGCTCCCCTCATCCCCGGTCATTGCCGCGGTGCGGAAGCCGGAGGAACTGGCTGCCGCCTGTTCCTCGGAGGCTGCAATCTTATTCATTCTCCATGCGGAGCTGACAACGCTTGCCGAAACGGTCGCGGCGGCAAAAGAAGCGGGAAAAATCGTCTTTGTGCATTTCGATCTGATCGAGGGATTATCCCAGGATCCGGCCGCGGTGCGCTTTGTACGGCGTTTTACGGCTGCGGACGGGATCATTTCCACCCGGAACAGCGTCATCCGCTCAGCAAAAGAAGAAGGCTTCTATACGGTGCAGCGCTTTTTTGTTGTGGATTCCCAGGCGGAGAACAATGTGCGGCGCACGGTTCCCGTTACCCAGCCGGATCTGATCGAGCTGATGCCGGGGCTGATCATCCCTGTCATCGGACGGCTGTCAACGGACCTTTCTGTTCCCGTGATCGCGGGGGGACTGGTGGAAAGCAAAGCGTGTATTCTGGAACTGCTCGGTGCGGGAGCCTCAGGCGTCTCCACGGGGCATCCGGAGTTATGGAATGTATAAACCGTATAAGAATACGCATATATCTGTATTTATATACACATATACTTTCTTCGCAACAACTGTATTTCCGAGTATACGTGCATAATCACTAAAATAACACCGAAATTTTCTCTGTTTTTCATAATGAATGTACCTTGCAATTCCGCTCGAAATAATGTATAATTATACCAACAAAATAAGTATGGCCCTCAGGCCTGCAAAGAAAGGATTTATCACCATGAAAAAGGAAAACATCAAAAAGGTTGTCCTCGCTTACTCCGGCGGTCTTGATACCTCCATCATCATTCCGTGGCTGAAGGAGAATTACAACAACTGCGAGATCATCGCTGTCTCCGGCAACGTCGGTCAGGGTACCGAGCTTGACGGTCTGGAAGAGAAGGCTCTGAAGACCGGTGCTTCCAAGCTCTACATCGAAGACCTCCGCGAAGAATACATCACCGATTACATCTGGCCCTGCTTAAAGGCTGACGCAAAGTATGAAGACTACCTGCTGGGTACCTCCCATGCACGTCCCTGCATCGCAAAGCGTCTCGTTGAGATCGCAAAGGCGGAAGGCGCTGACGCCATCTGCCACGGCTGCACCGGTAAGGGCAACGACCAGGTCCGTTTTGAACTGACCATCAAGGCATTCGCTCCTGAGATGGCAATCATCGCTCCCTGGCGTGAGTGGGATATCAAGTCCCGCGATCAGGAGATCGACTATGCAGAGGCACACAACATCCCGCTGAAGATCAGCCGTGAGACCAACTACTCCAAGGATAAGAACCTCTGGCACCTCTCCCATGAAGGTATGGATCTGGAGAGCCCCGCAAACGAGCCGCAGTACAACAAGCCCGGCTTCCTGGAACTCGGCGTCTCCCCCGAACAGGCTCCCGACAAGCCCACCTATGTCACCATCCACTTTGAAAAGGGTGTTCCCACTGCCGTTGACGGCGAAGAACTCTCCCCTGTCGCTCTCGTTGAGAAGCTGAACAAGATCGGCGGCGAGAACGGTATCGGTCTGCTCGACATCGTCGAGAACCGTCTGGTCGGCATGAAGAGCCGCGGTGTCTATGAAACTCCCGCCGGCACCATCCTTTACAAGGCACACAATGTTCTGGAAACCATCACCCTCGACAAGGAGACCTTCCACTTCCAGCAGGCTATGATCGCGCCCAAGATGGCTGACCTCTGCTACAACGGCCAGTGGTTCACTCCTCTCCGTGAAGCAATCTGCGCCTTTGTTGACAAGGCTCAGGAACATGTCACCGGTGACGTCAAGCTGAAGCTCTACAAGGGCAATCTGATCAATGCAGGTGTTACCTCTCCCTACACCCTGTACGATGAGCAGACCGCTTCCTTCGGTGAGGATGAAGATTACAATCAGGCAGATGCCGCAGGATTCATCAATCTGTTCGGTCTGCCGATCAAGGTCAAGGCTACCCTCGACGCAAAGCGCGGCCAGAACTGATTTTAAGGGATCCCCCGAACAAAACAAAAGAACGAGGCTGCTGCATTTTTGGTGCAGCAGCCCGGTTTTGTCATAAAGAAAGGAACTCCACCTATGAAACTCTGGGCAGGACGATTCTCCAAAGACGTTGACACCCGCGTCAACGACTTCAATTCCTCCATTTCCTTTGACCACCGGATGTACCGCGAGGACATCACCGGCTCCATCGCTCATGCGACCATGCTGGGTCACTGCGGCATCATTGATCCCTCCGAATCCGAAAAGATCATTGCGGGACTGAAAGGGATTCTTGAAGATCTCGAAGACGGTACTCTGCAGATCAACTACGAAGCGGAAGATATCCACATGTTTGTGGAAGAAGAGCTGACCAAGCGCATCGGCGACACCGGCAAGCGTCTTCACACCGCACGTTCCCGCAATGACCAGGTTGCGCTGGATATCCGCATGTACTGCAAGCGTGAGATCGGCGAGATCCGTGCGCTGGTGCTCTCTCTGCTCTCCGCCATTGCGGACAAGGCAGAGGAAAACGTGGATACCGTTATGAGCGGCTACACCCACCTGCAGCGTGCGCAGCCTGTCACCTTTGCGCATTATGTACTGGCCTATGCGCAGATGTTCATGCGTGATATCTCCCGTCTTGACGATACCTACCGCCGTACCGATGTGATGCCGCTGGGCAGCGGTGCGCTGGCCTCCACCACCTATCCCATCAACCGGGAAATGGTTGCGGAGCTGCTGGGCTTCCCGGCTGTCACGATGAACTCCATCGACGGCGTTTCCGACCGTGATTTTGTTATTGAGCTGGCCTCCGACCTTTCCATGCTGATGATGCACATGAGCCGCTTTGCGGAAGAGATCATTCTCTGGTGCTCCTCTGAGTTCGGTTTCCTTGAACTGGATGACGCATTCTCCACCGGCTCTTCCATCATGCCCCAGAAGAAGAATCCCGACGTTGCGGAGCTTGTCCGCGGCAAGACCGGACGTGTCTACGGTGATCTTCAGACGCTGCTCGTCATGATGAAGGGTCTGCCGCTGGCTTACAACAAGGATATGCAGGAAGACAAGGAAGCGATTTTTGACGCCATCGACAACACGAAGATTGCTGTCGAGGTCTTTACGAAGATGTTTGCCACCATGACGGTCAAAGCTGAAAAGCTCCGTGCGGCGGCTTCCTACGGCTTCATCAATGCAACGGACTGCGCAGACTACCTTGTCAAGCAGGGAATGCCCTTCCGTGCGGCGTACAAGATCGTCGGCGGTCTGGTCGCCTACTGCATTGCGAACGGCAAGAGCCTGGAAACTCTGACGCTGGACGAATACAGGCAGTTCTCCGACGTCTTTGACGACGGTATCTTCCATGCCATTGATCTGGACACCTGCGTGGCAGGCAGAAAGGTCACCGGCGGTCCTGCAAGGGAATCCGTGGAACGGCAGATCGGCGCACTCAGAACATTTCTTGTTGAGCAGAAGCAGAAGTAAAGTGCCGGATGTGAAACGATACACGCTGGCGTAAAACGATACACATAAGGTCCCTCCGGATGCGGTAAGCATCCGGAGGGATTATTGCTTTTGAGGACAGAACTTTCGGCAAAAAAAACATCGTCCGCTTTTGGTGCGGACGATGTGAAAGATTCTTTTTTGGAATGTTATGCCTTCTTGCCGGACTGATAGACGGGCTCGCAGGTAACACGGACGCCGAGCTTCTTCATGGTCTGGTCATCGACATGAGAGAGAACGACGCTGGAATGCATCTCTGCGCCGCGGAGTCTGGAAAGCTGGGCGTAAGCCTCTTTTGCGGCCTCGTCGGTGGCTGCGCAGATGGAGAGGGCGATCAGGGTCTCATCGGTGTGCAGGCGGGGATTGGAGTTGCCGAAGACGCCGATTTTCAGATTGGCGATGGGTTCAAGAACCGCAGGGGAGATGAGCAGCTTCTCATCCGGGATGCCGGCAAGATACTTGAGAGCATTGAGCAGCATGGCGGATGCGGCACCGAGCAGTTCGGAGGAACGTCCGGTGATGATCTTGCCGTCGGGGAGCTGCAGAGCGGCTGCGGGACCGTCGGTGTCCTCTGCCTTGGAAAGTGCTGCGCCGACAACGGGGCGGTCTGCTGCGGTGATGCCTGCGCCGCGCATGATGGTTTCGATCTTATAAACGGCATTGTCGTCCGCACGGCCGATCAGACGGTCGCACATGGCCTTATAATAGCGGCAGATGATCTCGTCGTAGGATGCCTGGCGGCAGACCTCATCGTCCATGATGCAGAAGCCTGCCATGTTGACGCCCATATCCGTGGGGGACTTGTAGGGGCTGGAACCGAGGATCTGTTCAAAGATCGCGTTGAGGATGGGGAACGCCTCGACGTCGCGGTTATAGTTGACGGCGGTCTTGCCGTATGCTTCCAGATGGAAGGGGTCGATCATGTTGATATCGTTGAGATCGGCGGTAGCGGCCTCATAAGCGAGGTTGACCGGGTGCTTGAGCGGGATGCTCCAGATGGGGAAGGTCTCGAACTTGGCGTAGCCTGCGGTGATGCCGCGCTTGTGCTCATGATAGAGCTGGGAAAGGCAGGTTGCCATCTTGCCTGAGCCGGGGCCGGGGGCGGTGACGATAACCAGAGGGCGGGAGGTCTCGATATAGTCATTCTTGCCGAAACCGTCCTCGGAGACGATATAGGGAATATTATGGGGATAATCGGCGATGGGGTAGTGCAGGTAGACGCGCATGCCGCGGTTTTCCAGCTTCTTCTTGAAGATGTCGACAGCGGGCTGACCTGCGTATTTGGAGATGACGACACTCTCGACCAGCATGCCGACGGAACGGAATGCGTCGATCAGACGGAGAACATCGAGGTCATAAGTGATGCCGATGTCGCCGCGCACTTTGTTCTTTTCAATATCCACAGCGCTGATGGCGATGACGATCTCTGCCTTGTCTTTCAGGGCAAGCAGCATCTTGATTTTGCTGTCCGGTTTGAAACCGGGGAGAACGCGGGATGCGTGATAGTCGTCAAACAGCTTGCCGCCCAGCTCCAGATACAGCTTATTGCCGAACTGGCCGATGCGCTCCATGATGTGTTCCGACTGCATGCGGATGTATTTGTCGTTGTCAAATCCGAGTTTCTGTGTCATAAAACTGATTCCCCCAATACCGACGAACGGTTAAAGATAAAATTCAAAAATACTTATATATTATAGCGTTTTTTGGTGCCGAGCGCAAGAGGTTTGTCAAGAAAAATCGAATTTCGGATATTTTCACAAATTTTTTCCCGGGATTTTTCCGGAGTTTGGGATGGGTAGGTCAGCGCGGAAGAATGAACGGTTTTATGCGGAGCAGGTTGGCTGCGGATACGGGATTTCTGAAAAGCATGGCCTGGATAATCTCGGCACGGCGGGAACGCTCAAAGGCAGCGCGGGCGGCCTCCGGCAGAAATTTACTGTCGGCGGGGGTGGAAAGGATGGGAAGGGAATCGTCCTTTTTGCGCAGAGCGGCAAGGTGAGCGGTGCCCCGGCGGTCTGCGGCAAGGAGCTTTATATAAGGCGGGAGTGCTTTCATATCCGCAAGGGTGGTTTCAAAAAATCCATGCCACAGGGCGCGGCGGAGATAGGCGTCGGTATACTTTTTTGTTGCGGCGCGGGAAAGAAGATCATCTGCGGTCACGGCTTCGGCTGCTGCTGTACAGAGACGTTCCGCAACGCCGCCGGACAGTCCGGCATAACGAGCGAGAACATCGGGGGGCGTGGTCCTATAGTGCCACAGAAGGAGGTCATCGGGGCTCTTTATGACGAAATGCCCCTCGTCCCATGTGCGGCGCAGCGGGGAAACGGCGGATTCCGGGAGCAGGGAGAACGCGGCCTCGGTTTTGCCATCCTTCAAAAGAGCGCGGATGGCGGTGGCGGATGCGATGGTACCCGCAGACAGCATCTCCGGGACGGCATCGTGAGCGTCGCCTTTTCTCGGGACAGCGATGGGAGTGAGGTCTGCATGGAGCGCTTTTGCGGCGCGGAGATATTCTGCGGCAAGGGCGTTATTGGGGGTGCGGAGAAGGGCGGCTTCCTCGTCTCCCCAGAGGGCGGATATGACGCGCTCACGGAGGATGGGGTAGCCAAGGGACACAGCGGACGGGTCTTCCCGCGCGGCGCGGAGCGCATCTTCGGTCTTCGGGTCGTCAAGATGCTCTGCGGCTTTGATAAGATCGGAAAGACAATCCCCCTCGGTGCCGAAGCAGACGGCGTCTGCGTGCAGAGCCGCAAGCAGCGCGATTCCCCCGCGGGCGAATAACTCCGCCGGAGCACATGACCACGGATAGGGCAGCTCGATCACAAGATCCGCGCCGGATAAAACCGCCTGCTCCGCACGGATGACCGCCGGGGCAATGGCAGGTTCTCCCCTCTGGACTAAATCACCGGTCTTGGCGGCGCTGACAGCGGCGTCCGGGTATCTTCTGCGGATTTCCGCGATCTGGTAGGCATGACCGCGGTGATGCGGATTGTATTCACAGATAATGCCGACAGATGTGATGGGCATGGGTTCGTCTCCTTTGTTTTTGGTAGTTGGTTTTGGGGGCATGGGGGCAGGATTTTTGATATCGGCGGTGCTGTGATCTTTTAGGATGAACAGAGCAGAAAACATGACACCCGATTCGCCGCAGGCGAATCGAAAAATAAAATCATCCCGAAAGCTCCGGCTTCCGCTGTTCCCCAGCCAAGGAGGGATGGTGAGGGGGGCAATGAAAACAGGATTCAAATCATACTGACCGGGGAGCGGCAGGGAAACTTCGGCGTTTGAGATGGTTCCCTGCCGCTCCCCCGCGATCAATCTCAATTTTTTTAATTTTACTCGCAGAATATCTTGCATTTTCCCGATAAGTGATGTATAATGATTATATTGTATACCATCATTCCCGCATTTTCAAGTGCTAATTTATTATCGGAGGAAATATACATGAAAATTCTGGTTGTAAATGCCGGCAGCTCTTCTCTGAAGTATCAGCTGTTCGACATGGACAAAAACGCAATTCTCGGCAAAGGTCTCTGCGAGCGTATCGGCATCGACGGTAAGATCACCCACAAGCTTCCCGACGGCAGAAAGATCGTCATGGAGCTCGACATGCCCAACCACGCTGTCGCTACCAAGATCATGGTCGAGGCTCTCACCAGCCCCGAACACGGCTGCATCAAGGATATGAGCGAGATCGAAGCAGTCGGTCACCGTGTTGTTCACGGCGGTCCCTACTTCTCTGAATCCTGCCTTGCTACCCCTGAAATCGTTGAAAAGCTGAACCTCTGCATTGATCTGGCTCCCCTGCACACGCCCGCTGCCCTCAAGGGTATCGAAGGCTGCACCGCAGTTATGCCGAATGTTCCTCAGGTCCTCGTTTTCGACACCTCCTTCCACACCACCATGCCGAAGAAGGCTTACACCTACGCCATCGCCAAGAAAGATGCGGAAGATTACAACATCCGCCGCTACGGCTTCCACGGCACCTCCCATCGTTTCGTCTCCGGCGAGATGATCAAGCTGCTTGACAAGCCTGCTGAAGAAACCAAGATCATCACCTGCCACATCGGCAACGGTTCCTCTATCACCGCTGTCAAGGCCGGCAAGTGCATCGACACCTCCATGGGCTTCACGCCTCTTGACGGTATCGAAATGGGTACCCGCTGCGGTTCCATTGACCCCGCGATCGTTCCGTTCCTCATGAAGAAGAAGGGCCTCGATCCCGACGGCATCTCCAACTACATGAACAAGGAATGCGGCTTCCTCGGTGTCTCCGGTCTGTCCTCTGACAGCCGTGACATTGAAGATGCCATGTTCAAGGGTGACGAAGCAGCTACGCTGGCTGTCGACGTCCTCGTTTACGAGATTCAGAAGTACATCGGCTCCTATGCAGCAGCCATGAACGGTCTGGATGCCATCGTCTTCACTGCCGGCATGGGTGAAAACAGCCCCGAGACCCGTAAGCGCGTCTGCCGCAACATGGAATTCCTCGGCATCAAGATTGACGAAGAACTCAACGATAAGACCCATCACCAGGGCGATGCAGTCAAGCTGTCCACCCCGGATTCCAAGGTTCAGGTCTGGGTCATCCCGACGGACGAAGAGCTGATGATCGCGCGTGATACCGAAGCGATCGTTCTCGGCAAGTAAGATTTTTTCATAAAACAGCAAACGGTGCTGCGAAGAGATTTGCGGCACCGTTTTTGTCAAAGAATAGCGCTTTTTTGCGTCAGGGTGTTTCGAGGCCTGCGGGCCTCGACAAGGGGCGCCGCCCCTTGACCTCGCAAGCTTTTGAAAAAGCTTGATCAAAACTTTTGGAGAAGTGGTGCGTCGCCGCGCGCACGCGGATTTTTTACAGGAGGAAATTTTTCATGAACGATTACCGTATTTATCTCGCCAATCCAGCAACAGAATGGGAAAACACGACTCCCGTCGGCTGCGGCCGTCTGGGTGCCTCTCTCTATGGCAATGTGGGCCATGAAGGGTTCCAGCCGAATGCAGAACGT
>JAKSPR010000440.1 GCA_024404655.1 Clostridia bacterium
TTTTCTCTATTGTCCCTTGACAATCCCCCATCCTCATGTTAAAATGAAGAAAACAAAATCCCGAAAGGAAAGAAAACCGATGGCAAATCAGATTGAGATCACAATGCTCCCCGGCGAATGTTGGTACGGCCTGGCAGCCGACCGCGGTACTTCCATGCCGCTTGATGAAAGCTCCGTATTCTCCCTTGACATCACTTATAACCCCACCAATAATCAGGTTAGTCCGGTGCTGTTTTCAAGCAAGGGCCGCTATATTTACAGCGATAAAGGTTTCGCACTCAAAGCAGAGGGCGGCGTCATCACCGTTTCCGGTCCCGCACCCATCCTGACAGGGAAAGAGGGCGACAACCTCCGCGAGGTCTTCTTAACGATCGCAAAGCGCTGTTTCCCCTCGGACGGCATCGTTCCGCCGAAAGAATTTTTCGCCGTTCCCCAGTATAACACATGGATTGAACTGATCTACGATCAGAATCAGGCGGATATCCTCCGCTATGCCCACGGCATCATCGACAACGGCTATCCGGCGGGCGTGTTCATGATCGACGATAACTGGCAGCGCGACTACGGCTGCTGGGAATTCCGCGCAGAGCGCTTCCCGGATCCCAAGGCCATGATGGACGAGCTTCACGCCCTCGGCTTCCGCGTCATGATGTGGATCTGCCCCTATATCTCCGCCGACAGCGAGGAATTCCGTTATCTGCGCGGCAAGAACCTCCTTGCAAAGAGTAAGGACGGCGAAATTTCCCTTCATAAGTGGTGGAACGGCTTTTCCGCAACCATTGATCTCATGAATCCCGAAGCGGTCGACTGGTTCCGCGGACGGATGCAGTATTTACAGGATACCTACGGTGTGGATGGCTTCAAACTGGACGCAGGTGATGCGTTCTACTACCGGAATGACCGCTCCGAGCATAACCCGGAGGCCGATGCAAACGACTACTGCGTAAAATGGGCGGAACTGGGTCTGTCCTTTGCCTATAACGAATACCGCGCCTGCTTCTCCTGTCAGGGCAAGCCGCTGGTACAGCGGCTCTGCGATAAGTCCCACGCATGGGGCGCAAACGGCATGGCAACGCTGGTACCCAATACTCTGACACAGGGCATCATGGGTTACGCCTATACCTGCCCCGATATGATCGGCGGCGGTTCCTATTCCTTCTTCCTTGCGGAGAATCTGAAAGAAATCCTCGATGAAGAGCTGGTCGTCCGCTATGCACAGTGCGCGGCCCTCATGCCCATGATGCAGTTCTCCGCAGCCCCGTGGCGTGTTCTCTCGGCAGAAAACGCGGAGATCTGTCAGAAGATGGCAATGCTCCACACCAAGTACGGAGACTATATCCTCTCCCTCGCTGCCCACGCCGCAGAGACAGGAGAACCCGCCGCCCGCTATATGGAGTACGAATTCTCCGGCGAGGGCATGGAAAAGATCTGCGATCAGTTCATGCTCGGCGATAAAGTCCTCGTCGCTCCCGTCTTTGTCAAGGGACAGACCGAGCGCGCGGTTGTCCTTCCAAAGGGCAGATGGCAGTACTGCGACGGCACCGTCTATGAGGGCGGAACCACCGTCACCGTCCCCGCTCCGCTTTCCGTGCTTCCGTATTTTGAGAA
>JAKSPR010000441.1 GCA_024404655.1 Clostridia bacterium
AGAACCTGAGCGTAACCGCCGCCGGCTGCACCGCCCTTGATGCCGAACACCGGGCCGAGAGAAGGCTCGCGGAGCGCGATCACGGCGTTTTTGCCGATCTTCTTCATCGCCATGCCGAGGCCGACCGTCGTGGTGGTCTTGCCTTCGCCGGCGGGAGTCGGGTTGATTACGGTAACGAGGATCAGCTTTCCGTTCGGCTTGTCTGCGAGACGGGTCAGGCAGTCGTCGGTGATCTTCGCCTTGACCTTGCCGTACAGTTCCAGCTCGTCGGGAAGAAGACCGAGCTGTTCTGCGATCTCGGTAATGGGCTTCAGGGTAGTCTGCTGTGCGATCTGAATGTCAGTAAGCATTTGAAACCTCTCTGTGTTGAATAAATTTATCTATATCCGACCGTCATCCTGCGTATATGATATGTCTTCATTGTTATTATACCACATACAGCCGTATTTTGCAAGCCATTGATACGGCAAACTTGCCCGTTTTTCCGGCGTTCTTTTTGGAGAAGTTGACATTTCTTCCGGAAAAAGGAAAAGCCGCGGAGCACGGCTTTTCTGTGGGATCTGTCGGTTTTCAGGGATCAGTCGATGGGCAGGATCTTGCCTTCCCAATCCTCGTCGGGTTCCGCGCCCAGCATGGAGACGATGGTGGGCGCGATGTCGATGATGTTCACGTTGTCCAGCTTCTTCGCGTCATACTTGCGGTTGTAGAAGATCGCGGGGATCGTCATATCTTCGGGCATATCGGAGCCGTGGGAGCGCCCGTGTCCGCCGTGGTCTGCGGTAATGACAACGGTGTAGTCCTCGGGAATGGAGCGGATGACGCGCTCAATGCAGTCGATGGAGCACTTGACGGCGCGGAGATATTCGTCGCTCATCCAGCCGTTGTTGTGACCTGCCGCATCGGTCCAGCCAAGATAAAGGAACGTGAAGTCCGGCAGATCGTGATTGATATAGTCAATGCAGAGATCAGTCAGACGGTCATTTGCGTTCTCATAGGAATAGATGTGGCCGGAAACGTAGTTTGCATAAGCCAGAGAATCCGGGCGGGAGAGGTCTTTCAGTTCTTCCCAGTTATAGAACATGGCGCAGTTCTTCTTTGCCGCACGGAGTACTTCGCAGATACCCTTGACGGGGCGAACCTGCGGAACGTATGTATTGGTGAGGATGCCATGACGCTCCGGGGTGACCGCATGGAACAGGGACATGTGGCAGGGCAGGGTCACAGAGGGCATGACGGTCTGCGCCTTCATGGAATAATAGCTGTGCGCCATCAGCTCGGAAACAAAGGGATGACCGCAGGCAGTCATACTGTCGGGACGCATGCCGTCAGAGAGAATGAGAAGTACTTTTTTCATGGGAGAGTTCCTTTCTTGGTAAGATGATATCATTTTGCGGGAGTAATGACACGCTCCCGACAATTTTGTGCATATTGAATATAAGAACATTCGGATTGATTCTGATTATAGCATGGGAACGCCAAAATGTCAAGCAGTTTGCAATATAAAAAATGCCTGATGTTTCGTCATCAGGCAAACTCGACTTATCCAAATGACGGCAGAATACCCCCATCCTCTATAGGTGGGGGATGAATGCCG
>JAKSPR010000442.1 GCA_024404655.1 Clostridia bacterium
GCGTCTGGAATATGCGCATGAGCTTCTGAAGACAGGCCGTGTGACCGTGGAAGAAGCTGCGCAGGCAAGCGGGTTCAATCACGTCGGCTATTTTTCCCGCGCCTATAAGAAACGTTATCATACATCCCCCGGCGACCGGGCCGGAACTGTCGAAAGGAAATAACAGAACATGGATGAACGTATTGCAGAATTGACAAGACGTACCCTTGCAGGGGAAATGTTTATTCCTGCCAGAGAAACGGTGTTTGATCGGGAGGATCTGTTTCTTCCCAAGGATGAGAGGGATGTGAAACACCTGTGTGAATATATACTGAATCAGGAGCCTCTGATCACAGAATACTCCTGCTTTACGGGGCTTTTCCGTTTTGATGGTTCTGTTGTCGGTGATGCATTCCGCCGTGCAGGTCACCCGGAGACAGGGCGGGCACTCTCTCTGTTCTATCTGAAACCCGTCGACCATCTCTCCACGATGGAATGGCAGCACGCGACAGCCGATTATCAGAAAGTTCTTACCATCGGCATTTCCGGGATGATTGAGGAAATTGACCGATCTCTTGCCGTGCATACTGGAGCTGACGAGCAGTCATTTCTGCGCGGTGTGCGAGCAGCGGCAGGTGCTATGATCGGATGGCAGAAAAAATGCGCCGATCGTACTGCTGCATTTGCAGAGCAGACCGCCGATCCGGTGCACAAAAAGAATCTTCTGCGGTTGGCAGAAACCTTGGAACGTGTGCCGGAGCAGGCACCGTCAACGTTTTATGAAGCTGTTCTGACCATTTACCTCTGTTTCAGTGCCGATCCTGACAGCCTCGGAACACTGGATCGTTATCTTGCCCCCTTTTACGAACGGGACAAAGCGGCCGGTATCCTGTCTGACGAGGATGCCCGGGCTTATCTGCAGGAGCTTTTCTTAATGGTTCAGGCCTGTACGCCGCGTTCATCCGGCACGTTTACGAAAGGGGGAGAATCCCATTTCTGTATCGGCGGATATCTGCCTGACGGCACGGACTGTTTCTCGCCTATGACGCGTCTGATTGTCGACAGTCTCATGGAGCTTCCGACCTATATCCCGCAGATCACATTCCGCTGGACGAAAAAGACGTCCCATGAGGTCCTTCGCTATATGATGGACATGGAACGGCACGACAAAAACAAGCGTATTGCATTCACCAACGACGAAAAACGCATCCGCAGCTATACGGAGATCTGCGGTATTCCGTACAGCCGTGCCGTCGGTTATACCATGGTCGGCTGCAATGAGCCTGCCTTTCTCGGTGCGATTACAGGAAGCAACAGCAAGATCAATTTCCTGCGTGCTGTGGAAACACTGTTCCATAAAAAGGCGGATATCATCCGGAACGCATCGGATTTTGATTCCTTCTATCAGATCTATGAAGCGGAAATGCTGCATGATCTTGCCCTTGGCTACGACTATGACAACAAGTATAATCTCTGCCGTTCCCGCGATGTCAACTACATTTCCAGTCTCTTTTTCAACGACTGTGCGGAAAACGCAAAAAGCCTGACACAAGGCGGCGGAAATACGGTTGTTGCTTCTCCGATGCTGCTCGGCAT
>JAKSPR010000443.1 GCA_024404655.1 Clostridia bacterium
CGATTTCCGTATGTTCGCTGTCCCGTGTGGCGATGGCAAGATCAGTGATATAGTCAAGGATCGCATCGGAGGCGTAGACCGCCTGCACTTCCCTCTGCATGGAAAGAACGTCTTCCTTTGTCGTGATCTGCCGGACCGCCTGCATGGGATCGGCGTTCTGCCGTGCCCGAAGCAGGTCGATCTGGGCTTGTCTGTCCGGGTAGCCGAGGGACAGGCGGACGAGGAAGCGGTCCATCTGGGCATAGGGGAGCAGCTGTGTTCCGGCGGTTCCCACCTGGTTCTGCGTAGCGATGACGATGAACGGGTCGGGCAGCCTGTGGGTCTGACCGTCCACCGTGACCTGATGCTCTTCCATGGCCTCCAGTAATGCCGACTGAGTCTTACTGGAGGTACGGTTGATCTCATCACCCAGAAGGAGATTGGTTCTTGTCACAATGCCGGGCTGGTATAGAAAGCTCCCGGTTTCCTTCTGGTAGAGGGTAAAACCGACGATATCCGAGGGGAGAACATCCGGGGTGAACTGGATACGGTTATAGTCAAGTCCGAGGATTTTTCCGAGCGCTACCGCGAGGGTCGTTTTGCCGACACCGGGAACGTCGTCAAGGAGCACATGACCATCCGAAAGGATCGCCATGAGGATCTTTGCAATCACGTCATACTTGCCTGTGATCACCTTTTCTGCTTCAGAAAGGATGGAGGCTGCCACATTCTTCATAGTCGTAGTTTTTTCCTTTTGTTTCTTTATTTTGCAAGCTCGCGGTACAGCATGGTGATGATCTCGGCGTGAGTGCAGATTACATCCGGCGCAAACTTATTGTCACCGACACCGTTTGTGATACCCTGTGCGACAGCCCATGCTGCGGCATCTGCATAATACATGCCCTCTGCCACATCGTCAAAGCCGGAGGCGTCCTTGACCTCGGGCATGCCGGCAGCGCGGTAAAGCATGGTGACGATCTGTCCGCGGGTCATTGCCATATCGGGGGAGAATTTTCCATTTCCGGTGCCGTTGGAAATGCCCATTTCAGAGGCCCAGACAGCGGCGGGGGTAATGGCGTCATCTTCGGTAAGATCAGAGAACATGAGGGGTTCTGCGGAAATCGGTGCTCCGTTTGCCATCCAGAGATAGCCGACAGCCTCTGCACGGGTGCAGATTCTGGCAGGCTCAAAGGTGGTTTCCGTGACGCCCGCCGCAATGCCGTTTTCTGCTGCCCAGGAAATGGCATCGAAAGCGAAATGATCTGCGGGAACATCGTCAAAGACGCGGCCGACGCAGGTGATGCGGTTCTGGGGAGCCTGATATTCCGCGCTGACATAGTTATTCAGTGCTTCATTCACATACATCCAGACCACATCGCGGACGATGGCAGTTGTGATGGCACAGCGGTCATTATCTTCCACGGCCTCCTTGAAGATATAGGAGGAATCCATGCCGTTATAGTTTGCGTTGCTGGTGATGACGGCGTACAGAGCGCCGGTATCAACGGGTTTGCTGTTGATCTCATTGATCGTGACGCGGCCGAGGGATTCTGCACGGAACCAGTTCTTGCCGTAAGCTTCGC
>JAKSPR010000444.1 GCA_024404655.1 Clostridia bacterium
TCGGCGAGCAGCTCCATGCAGTCAAAATAGGAAGCACCTGCCACGCCCCAGTAGCCGGGACCTTCGTCGCATCCGCCATCGTCCGGATAGGGTGCGATGAAGCGGTCGAGGATATCCATGGATTTCTGTACGCCGAAAGCGCGTTTTTCCTCGTCATCCTCGCAGAGAGCGATGATGAAAAGCACATTGGAGATGATCCACGGCGTCCAGTTGTTGAGGGTATTGCCTTCGGTTCCCATCCACCAGTCGTGATCGTAGGTATAGAAGGGATGCAGGATGCGCTGTTTGAGCTGGGAAAGAAGTCTTGTGCGGACGATCGGCACTTCCCCGTCAAGAAGCTCTGCGGAATAGAACCAGAGCAGCGCCATCTGTGCGCCGGTGGCTGCGGAGAACAGGTCGATGTGCTTCACGTCGTCTCCTTCTTCTGCTGTGAAGAAGGCGTCGATGAGGGGCGTTCCCGGGTATTTGCCGTTGGTGGCGTTATGCGCAGGCAGAATCCATGTAGATTCCTCCATGATATGCCAGAGGCCGTCAATGACGCGGTCGGTAAACCGTCCCTTGCCCTCTGCAAGCTCCGCAAAGAAAAAGCGCTGGAGCATATCGCGGCGTCCGAAATTGGCGGCTTCATAATTGGAGCGGTTGCCGTTTCTGGCAAACTGCATATAAACCGAAGCATTCAGCATGGGATAGGGTTTATCGAGGTCCTTTTCCGCGTCCGCGATGAGGTTTTCCGCATAGGGGGCGATGTGTCCGGAAATATCGAACTTTGTGCGGAAAAAGTCCTGACACTCTTTATAGGAAAGAAGATTGCCTGCGGCTCTCTGTCCGCGGTCTTTGAATGTAGTTCCCATGGTCGTTTCTTCCTTTCTTTTTTGAAAAATCAAAGAATAAAGCTGTCGCCGTCATCGACGGAAACATTCTTCTGAGGGAGCTTCTTCTGAATTTCGGGATAAATTTCGATATTGCGTCCGTATTTGTGGTTGAAGATGAGGAAATCCGTATCGAATTTGGAAAGGGTGGGCAGCTGTGCATCCATCTGATAGTGGGTCATCTCGGAGACGATGCAGTTCCAGTGTTCTTCAACGGCGGGTCTCGGATAATCGGCGAGGTCGCCGCGCATATCACCGGTGAACAGGATGCGCTTGCCCTCTTTGAGAAGCTCAAAGCCGTAGGAGAACGTCGCGAAGCCGTGGATGTGGTCGGTGGGAATGCCCGTGACGCGGATATTGTCGTCCTCATAGAAGACGCCGGGTCTGGATGCGCGGAAGAAAACGCGCTTGGGATCGGGGGTATCATGCAGCGCGGTGTTCCACGCAAGGAACGGAGCAATGGCTGCTTCCTCAGCAAAAAAGATGGAGCAGGAGGCCGTGGGATGATAATGACCGAATTCCTTGACGACACCAGTCAGGCATCCGGCGTGGTCTTCGTGCATGTGGGTGAGAAACACCGCTTTGAGATCCTCAAAACGCTTCCCCCGGTTGATCATCAGCGCATCGACCGGTGCGCCGCAGTCGATGAGATA
>JAKSPR010000445.1 GCA_024404655.1 Clostridia bacterium
CTATGAGGTCAAGGTCTGGACGGTAACCGGTACGGCAGAGGATACGGAAAGCGGTTCTTTGAATGGTCTTGTGGTTTCGACAGCGCCTGTGGATCGGCATACAGTGAAAGATGGCACAGGATTTACGGTAAAGGCACCTGCAATCGATGGAAAGAAGTTCTATTACTGGGCTTCAGATGCAGATGGTGATCATATCCTCAGCTATACGCCTTCTTACTTTATTATCGGAAGTCAGAACCTTGATCTCTACGCATTCTATGTAGAAGAGGAGACGGATATTCCGAATCAGCTCCCGAAGATCAATGTCACAAATGTTTACATCGATGCAAATGCAAAGAAGCTCTACTTCGAAGCAACAAGAAGCGGTCCCGGGAACTATGAACTTATCGAACACGGCGTCGTCTGGACAAAGGATCCTGCCGTCGGACAGCTGCTCAATGCGGCTGTTGTTGAGCACGTAATAGCCTTTCCACTTGCCCGGCAAGACCTGCGTGGTCTCGTAGAAGCTCTCGCATTCGTCGTTTGGACGGGAGAGCAGAATCTCATCGGTCATATCACCGTGCTTGAGAATGTAGAAGAGACCCACATCCCCGTTCTGCATGCGCAGAAGAGACGCAGACATGACGTTCTTTTCCCCGTAGGGCTCCGCACTGATGAGCAGATGAGGCTTTCCGCCGTCGTTTTCACCGGTGTGGAAACTCTCGCCTTCGTCGTCGGACCAGAGGCAGCGGATGTCGCACCGCGCATGGTCGCCGCCGTCCTCACCGTGATAGTAGCTGAACGCATAGAGAATGCGCCCGTCTTTCAGACGGATGAAATCGCCCTCGCTGTTGCGGGGATTGTCCTTGGAAGGCGCTAAAACAGCCGAAACTCTGCTGTTTTCGGGTGCGAATAGCAGTTTGTTTTCCATGATTTCGGTTTCCTTTCCGTAAATTCAGATGAGGATGCCCTCGAAATGATCCATTTCGTGCTGGATGATCTGCGCCGTCCAGCCGTCAAAGGTCTTGATCTTCTTTTTTCCCCTGCGGTCAATCCAGCTGACTTTGATCTTTTTGTACCGTGTCACTTTGCGCACGCCGTCGAGGGACAGACAGCCCTCCTCGGCGGTAAATGCGCCTGCACGGTCAAGGATCACAGGCCCGAACATTTCAGACGGCTTCCCGTGATCATCAAACACAAGGATCCTGCGCTTCACGCCGATCATGTTGGCGGCAAGGCCGACACAGCGCTCGGCGTTTGCGGAAAGCGTATCGAGCAGGTCGTCCGCACAGCGGATGTCGTCCTCCGAAGGTGTTCCGGAGAAAGCATCCGCATGCTGACCGAGGAAAAAGGTATCTCTGACAATCGGTTTTTCCATCCGGGTTTACCAGAGATCGCCGCGGAGGATGCGGTTCACCGCATATCCGATGGTCTTTGCCATACAGAGCATACCGAAATCGGTGGGATGGCAGCCGTCGTCGGTGCAGTAGTCGTGATATTCCGGCATGAAGAAGGAATATCCGTC
>JAKSPR010000045.1 GCA_024404655.1 Clostridia bacterium
CATTGGTATCCTCCAGTTCCACGAATGCGATATTGATATTATACGCATCGGCAACGGCGCTGTTTCTCTGATAGATGGCGTCGTTGATGGTATCGCCGCTCTGGGTATCGGCGGTGAACAGGGGGTACTTGCCCTTGACGTTATCCTGAGATGCCATGCGGTAGGTATAGCCGCCGAAGTCCTCGACGGCGGGAGCGATGGCGGCGTATGGTGCGCGTTCATCCTCCTCGGGGGTATTCGCAGCGGTCGTTCCTGTGTTGTCATTGTTTCCGATCTGGGGATCGGGGGTTTCGGCTGTTTCGCCGCAGGAAAGCATACTGAGTACAAGTGCGGCCAAACAAAGACCTGCTGTGATTTTTTTCATGGATTCCGGTTCTCCTGTCGGATTATTCGATTTCGGTAGCGGCGCGGCGAATGGAAGCGGCAACGGCCTCTGCGCACATATCAATGGCGGCGTCGGTCAGGTGGATCATATCGTCAAGGATATACTTCTTATGATCCGCATTGACAAGGCTGTAAAGGTCATTGATGATAACGCCCTCTGCTTCAAGCTTCGGGACGACTGCGGCGTTGAAAGCTCTGACGTCGTCGTTGCTGTTATAGATATTTTCCTCTCTGACGGGGGTGGTGGTGGCGAAGATGATCTTCTTGACGCCGCGGCTCTTCAGGACGCGGACGATGCGGAGCATGGTGCTGACATATTCGTCGATGGGTGTAAATGTACCGTCTCCGAAGATATTGCAGAGGTCCCATGCGCCGTTATTCCAATGGACGATCTCGGTGCCTTCCATTGCGCCTGCCCAATCGAACAGGCCGCGGAGGGTATACTGTGCGGTACGGCAGTTATCGGAAGGCTGCCAGACTTCAAATTCGTCCTTTAAGAGTTCCACGGTTTTATTGCCGTAGCCGATCTGGCGGATGGAGTCGCCGAGCAGAGTTACTTTTTTCATGATGATTGTCTCCTTTTTGAAAAAATATCAGATGAGTTTTTCGTAAGCGTTGCGCAGAGCGCCGCTTAAAAGCGTGATGGTACCGCAATGGGTAAAGCCGTTTCTTGCGAGCATTCTCTGCATGGGGATATTATCGCGGTGGGTATCAATACGCAGGGAGATTTTGCCCTCGGCCCTTGCAAGCTCCGTGGCTGCCTCGATCATCCGGGATGCGAGGCCCTGTCCTCTGCGGTTCTTATCGGCTGCGACGCGATGGATGGCGGTATAAGTACAGGCCTTGCCCGTCGGGCTGTCGGTGAGCCATTTGCCGTCGATTTCGTTATACGTGATCTCTCCGTCATGGAGGACGGCGCAGGTAGCGGCGGGGGTATCATCTTCATCGGCGAGGACGTATGCGTAGCCTGCCTCCATATCCGCGCGGAGGTCGGATTCTGCGGGGTAGCCATTGGTCCACTGGTCGATGCCTCTTGCGTGCATGGTTTCTCTTGCGCCCTCATAAAGGGAGAGGACTGCGGGGATATCAGGTTCTGTGGTTTTTCTGAAAATCATGGTAGGGCTCCGTTTTTTGTGTGATGAAAGGAAGGATCAGTTCTGGACAGAAGCTGCTGCCGCGCGTGCAGCGTCGAGGGCATTCCGATAGCGTTCGAGGAACTTTGCGTAACCCGCACGATCCGGCTCATCTGCGATGGCTGTCGCAAGCGTCTGTCCTGCAAACACGCGGGTTTCAAGATAGCTCTCCAGTGTGTCGTCCTTTTCATGGTTCTTCTTATAAGCCGCGAGCAGTGCCATACCGAACGGGCCTCCCTCGCCTGCTGTTTCTCTGACGGAAACGGGAGTACCAAGAGCTGCGCTGAGGAGGACCTGCATGGTGCCCTTGGTTCTGAACAGACCGCCATGGGCGAGAACGCGTTCGGGCTTGACGCCCTCTCTGCGGAGCAGTTCATATCCGCATGCGAGCGGTGCGAACACGGCAGACAGCTGGGCGCGCATGAAGTTAGCGAGTGTAAACTTTGCGTCCGGGGTCCGGAACGTCATGGGTGCGCCGGATGCAATACCCGTGAGATGTTCTCCTGCGAGGTTATTATACGCGGTGAAGCCGCCGCAGTCGGGGTCTCCTGTCATGGCCTTTTTGAACAGCGGTTCATAAAGGGAGCCGGGGGTGGTGTCCTCTCCGTTCATGCCGAGAAGTTCTGCGAACACGCCGATCCAGCCGTCAATCTCGGATGCGCCGTTATTGCCATGGATTTGGACAAGGGGTGCGCCTCCGGGGGACAGTTCTGCCTCGATCTGGCGTTCGGGGCGGATGAGGGGTTTATCGAGAACGAACAGGGCGAATGCGCTGGTACCGACGGAAACAGAGCCGGTTCCTGCGGACACGGAGCCTGTGCAGACCATACCGGTACCGCCGTCGCCCTCGGGGGGACAGAACGGAGTTCCGGGTTTCAGATTACCCGCAGGATCGAGGATCTTTGCGCCCTCTGCGGTCAGGCTGCCGGCCTCTCCGCCGACGGGGATGGCGTGGGGGAAGATCTCGCCCATTTTATACGGCATACCGTGTTCACCGAGGAACGCATTGAAACTCTGTTCCATTTTTGCGTCGAAATCGAGGGTCTCGGGATCGACGGGGAACATACCGGACGCCTCATTACAGCCAAGGCCGTGAACGCCTGTGAGCAGGAGGTGGATATATCCTGCAAGGGTGGTCATGCGGGCGATATCCCTGACATACGGTTCCTCATTCAGGATCGCCTGTGCGAGGTGGGCAACGGACCAGCGCTGGGGGATATTGCAGCCGAACATCTCGGTAAGCATATCGGATGCCTGCTCCGTGATGATATTGCGCCAGGTGCGGAACGGGGTTAAGAGGGTTCCGTTCTTATCCAGCGGGATGAAGCCGTGCATCATGCCGGAAACGCCGATGCAGCCGAACTTTTCCGGGACGGTATCGTATTTTTCTTTGATATCGCGGCAGAGGTCGGCATAGCAGTCCTGCAGACCGGAAACGGCCTCACGGAGGTCATAGGTCCAGATTCCGTTTTCAAATTGATTTTCCCAGGTATGGCTGCCCTGGGCGATGACGGTATGGGTATCGTCGATGAGCACCGCCTTGATGCGGGTGGAACCGAATTCGATACCGAGGGAAGTTTTTCCCTCACGGATGGCATTTGCTGTGTTGTTTGTCACGATAGTATGCTCCTTTTCAGGGTTGATTTTTGATCTGGTATTCGTCTTTCAGCACGGCATAGAGGAACGTATCCTGCCAGACGGGATTTCCGTTTTCATCGGTATGCAGTGCCATATTTTTGATGAGGCGTCCCTCTCTTCGCATGCCGATACGCTCCATTAAGTGCCAGGAAGCGATATTTTCGGGGTCGCACATGGCAACGACGCGGCGGGTCTCCCCTTCTGCAAATGCCCGCTCCATGACGGCGCGGCAGGCCTCGGCGGCATAGCCCCGATGCCAGTAAGCGCGGTTGAAGACGTAGGCAAGCTCCGCGCCCATGAAAGCGCAGGGGGAGAAGAAAACGTGGCCGATGAGCATTCCCGCGGGGTGCTTATCATCCGGCGGGGTACAGACGGCGATGAAATCGGGGTTTTCTGCCCGTTCCTCTGCCTCTGCCCGGCAGGTTTCCGGATCCAGCGGAGGATAAGGCTCGAAACGGACGGTTTCCTCATCGGAGAGATACGCATAAAGGTTCTCTGCGTCTTCCGGCAGGAAGCGGCGAAGGTACAGTCGTTCCGTGCGGATGGGGAGGGTGATCATCACTGTTTGGGAATGACGGCGAGGATGACGAGATCCTCCGTACCGTCATTGACGAGCATGTGGCTATGGCCTTTGGGGCAGTGGTGGCAGTCACCGGCGGAAATGGGAGCGCCTGCCGAGCAGCATTCCTCAAACACGCGGCCTGCGCCGGAGATAACATAGAAGGTTTCGGAAGAATCGGTATGGGTGTGCATGCCGATGGAAGAACCGGGAGCGAGAGTACCGCGGATGATGCGGTTCATGCCGTCGTCGTATTTGCGGACGACAAAGCAGCCGTTTCCGCCGTTGAAGTGTTCGAGGGAGACCTCGGGGATATCATTGAAATGCAGATTCATGGTATTTTTTCCTTTCTGGAATTTCATTCCACGGGTGCGATGGGGTCTATGCCGTTCCACTTACAGAGGCGGACGGTGGTATTCCAGCCCTCCTTGGTGGTTTCATCATAGGAAACGTAGTAATAGCCGCCGCCGAGGGCTGCAAAGCCTGTGGAGCCGTAGGGATAGCGGTAGCCGTTGACACCGGAAGGATGTTCTTCTCCTCCCGGGGCAAGCTGCAGAACCTTACCGACGGCGCTGCCGCAGCCCTTCAGAACCTCCTCCCTTGCGGGGACCTTTGCGTCTGCCAGATACATGGGAAGATTCGGGAAGCCCGGTTTCTTTCCGCAGTAGACTGCCATAACATAAGTTTCGGTATAAGGGTCATATTCGAGGTTCTGTACGCCGTAGGTGGTATTGCCGGTATAGACGCAGAACATTTCCTCTTTCATCTCCGCGCCGCTTCTGTGCATATTTTCCTGCGAAAGCGGCATGGCATAACGATTGAGCTCTGCGATATCGTATTTTAAGAGGATCTGATAGTCGTTATCCTCACGTTCCGTATCGGAATAGACGCCGTAGGAGACGAACAGGTACGGCTTTTTATCCTCCTCTCCCGGAACGGGGCCGATGGCGGTACCGTCGATGCCGGAGCAGCCGCGGATATGCTTCTTTCCGTTTTCCGCGGTGCCGAGGTAGTCCTCCGTAACGCGGGTGAGGAATGCGGCGCGCATGATACCGTCGCGCTCTGCGTTCTGATTTTCTGCTGTGATCTTCTCGCCGTCGAAAATGGCGATATAGAAGCCGTCCTGCACGGTATCTGCGCCGATGCGGGAAAGGATGCCCGCGCCGATGGCATCATTTTTATATTCGAGGGAACCATAAACCTTATGATCTTCCGGATTCAGAACGATACAGCCGAGGTGTCCGAGCAGGCCTGTGACGCTGCCGAGAAAATTGCCCTCAAGGTCGGTTTTGACAAGCTGGGTGGTAAAAGAATAGTAGATGACCCGGCGTTCCGTATCGACGGCAATGCCCTGGCAATGGCCGGTATGGAATGTGCCGGAGAAGATGGATTTCGGAAGAGACTGGATGTCTGGCATTTGGGATTACTTCCTTTCTTGTTCAGTGCTCAAGTGAGTGCAGATAACGTGCCGCCGCATCAGCGGTCTCCGATGCAAGCACGCCGCGTTCACCCCATGTTTTCTCCGCAAGCTCCCCCGCTCTGCCGTGGATGAATGCGCCGAGGGCGGCGGCGGTCATTGGCTCTGCGCCCTGTGCCAGCAATGCGGCAATGATGCCGGTGAGGACATCGCCCGATCCGCCCTTGGCAAGGGCATTTGATCCGCTGACATTGAGGTACGTCATTTTTCCGTCGGTGATGACGGTTCTTGCGTCCTTGGCGGCGAGGATGACATGATGTTTTCCTGCGTACTCCCGTGCCTCTCCGATGAGGTCGGAAAGGAGTGTTCTCACGGGTTTTCCGGTGAGGCGGGAAAATTCGCCGGGGTGCGGGGTCATAATAACCGGAGTATTCTCGGGGAGCGGATATTGTTTCTCCGCGATGACATTGAGTGCGTCTGCGTCGAGGATGAGGGGGGAATGACAGGCGGCAAGGCTGGTCTTTACAAGGATCTCTGCGTTTTCATCCGTGCCGATGCCGGGGCCGAGGACGGTGACGTCTGCCCAGTCAAGGCAGGACATGATGAGGGCGGGATCGGGGTTTCCGCCGTCATAAGTGGTCATGATGGCCTCGGGGAGTTGGGTCTGCAGGATCACGCGGTTATCCTCCGGGGTTAAGATGCGCACAAGACCTGCGCCGCAGCGGTAAGCGGCCTTGGCGGAAAAGTACGCGGCGCCGCTCATATTTTTCTTTCCTGCGATGATGAGGACCTTGCCAAAAGTTCCTTTATTGCCGTCCGGGCGGCGGGGCGGGAGCAGGTTGGTTACGTCTTCATCTTCGACGGTATAAAGAGGGTTATCATTTGCAAGCGGGGCATCCGTGATGCCGATATCGGCTGTAATGATCTCACCTGCACAGAGGGTTCCCGGAAAGCGGTAAAGACCGAGCTGGGGATGCGCCATGGTGACGGTCTTATAAGCCGTCACGGCCGGGCCGGGGACTGCTCCGTCAAGAGCGGAGACGCCGGAGTGGATATCGACGGCAAGGATCGGGAGCGCTGCGTGATTCAGAGCCTCGATTGCCTCTGCGTATTTTCCCACCGGGGTGCGAGTCAGGCCGATGCCGAACAGGGCGTCGGCTGCAGCGGTATAGTGTTCCGTCTGCAAAACTTCTATGGAAACGAAGCGGATGCCGGAAGACTTTGCCGCATCATAGCGGTAGGTCCATTCCTCCCCTGCGGGGCGGTCGTCCTTTACCACGCAGATATCGGCGGGATAGCCATCCTCTGTGAGCATCTTTGCCATGGCGAGGCCGTCTCCGCCGTTATTGCCTGCGCCGCAGAGGACGAAAACGCGGCTGCCGGGGGCGAAGTCTTTTTCCATCTCATCCGCACAGGCGCGGGCAGCGCGCTCCATGAGAGTACGGGAGGGGGTATGCTCCATTTCTGCGGCGTCGCAGCGGTACATCTCCGCCGGGGTCAACAGTCGTTTCATGCGAGTGTTTTTAAGGTGCCGCGGATAAATTCTGCGGCGAGCTTGGCCTCACCTGCGAAGTCGGTAAAGCCGCATTCGACGGTGACGATGCCCTGATAGTCCATATCGTGGAGGGTCTTCAAGAACGCCGTCTCGTATTTACCGTCGGTCTTGCCGGGGTAAACACGGTCGGGTGCGCAGGCAAGGTGGGTATGGATGAGGATATCCTTATTCTCCGCCATAGCCTCGGGGCCTTCTTCTTCACATGCCATGTGGAAACCGTCGGCCAGGAGGCGGATATGGGGGAGGTTCACCCGTCTTACCACCTTTGCGCCGTCACGGACGGTGCGGACCCAGTTGGTCTCACGGCGGTTGAGGGGTTCGATGACGAGGGTCATGCCATACGTTTCGCAGAGGTCATTGCAGTGGGCAAGAAAAGCGTCGATTTTTGCTTCTCCCTCTGCGTAGGGAATATTTTCGGGGATGGAGCGGGCCTTGCCGGAGCCGAAGACGAGGATCTTCACGCCGAGGGCGTGCATGCGGGCGAACGCGCGGTCAGCGTAGGCATAGAGCTTCTTTGTGCCCTCTTCATCGGTGACGACGGGATAGTCGCCGGGGATGAAGCTGTTGCAGACCTCAAGGGAGAAGCGTCCTGCCTTACGTTCTTCTGCAAGATGGGCGGTTTCCTCCTCGGTGAGACCGAGGACGAGGCCGACAGTGGCCTCTGCGGTATCATAGCCGAGGTTCTTTATTACCTCACAGCCGTTTACCAGTCGTTCATAGGGAGACATGGGGATCGCGCCCTCTCCCTCCGGCATAAAGGAACCGCCGGGAATACAGCAGCTGACAGAAATCATGGTCGTTTTGTCCTTTCGTAATCAGATGAGAAATGCGGGGGATTCGGTCAGAGTTTTGCCGTCATAAAGGACGGTCTTTGCTTCATATTTTCCGAAATTCAGGGGGAGGCTCGTGCCGCCTACCGTGAGGGCAGCGGTTTTTTCCTCCGCGCTGTTGCTGAGCAGCCGGATGACGTAGGTGTTCTCTTTTCCGTACTGTTTTTTCATAGTGACGAGGGTGATATTTTCATCGTCCACGGAGAGGGAGAACGCGGGGATGACGGCGTCATTCTCCACCGGGAAGACGTTATAGGCATAAGGCGGACGGTTGAACTCATCGGCTAAGCGTTCAAGGGCGTCAATGGGAGCGGCGGTCATGCGGAACGCGAAATTGCGCTCGCCCATGTCGATCTTCTTGATGAATCTGCCCTCGGGCAGGAGGGGTCTTTCCATGATAGGATGGGCACAGTAGGTGGCGGTGCGCATAAGGGACAGAGAGATCACGCCGTCGCGGAAAGAGGACGCATAGGTGCCGCGGTTGAAGATCGCAAGGCAGTCGTCCTCACCCTGTACGGCGACAAAGCGCTGGGCGATGCACTCCCGTCCGTCCTCATAAAGGGGTTCTGTGCCGAAGGCTGTCTGTCCCACATAAGCGCCGGGGATGGCGGAGGGGATTTCCAGCTTGATCATGCGGTTGGCATCTCCTGCAGATACGTCGACCTTGACGTCGATACAGGGAGACGTCTTATAAATATCGTATTCCACGCGGATGCGGGTATGCTCGCAGACGAAGAACGCTTCAACGCCGAGGTAAATATCGCCGTCCTCGATGATCTGGACGGGCTTCATGCCGGAGAACATGCCGGCGGGCTCTGCTTCCAGTGTGAAGGGCTTCGGGTTCCGTCCCATGCCCTGCAGCTGGAATGCGCCCATGCCCCACGGGTCGGCGTTGTCTTCGTACATGACGGGCAGAAATGCGCCGGAGCCGAGGACATATTCTTTTCCGTTCAGGCGGTAAGATGTGAGCAGACCTGTGGTTCTGTCGATCTCTGCGTACTTGCCGGGGATATCAAGGACGATTTTTTTGCTGTCGAAAGCTGCGGGCTTTTCCTTGGGTGCGAACGTGACGTAAACGGAGAAACGGGAGACGGCGAGGGGCGCCAGCTTGCCGCGGATGACAAGGCGTTTGCGCCAGTCGAGGTTCAGGTTGCTTTCCTCTTTCACCATCTGCCACGGGACGGGGTTTCCGTCGGCGTCAAGAACGGTGAAGTGTGCGATGTTGTCCTCATTCCAGTTCTGGTCAGCAAGGGAGAATTCGCAAATAATCTCCGTTTCCCAGAGATAGGGGTGGGGATTGAAGACGAGGATGGGATATTCGCCCTCTTTTGCCTTCGGTTCTGCGGCGGACATGGCGAAATACGCTCTTGCGCGCAGACGGCTGCACAGCAGCAGGCCGTGTTCCAGGAGGCGGATACCGTTATCCTCACCCGCGCGGACGGAGCTGCCCGGGAGGATATCGTGGAATTCGGCATTGAGCAGGTCTTCCACAGCTTCATCAAGATCCTTTTCGGGGTACGCGATCAGACCGCGCTGAGCGGCGACGGAGCACATGGTTTCCGTCGTGTAAATGGCGTTTTCCAGCTCGGCGTGCTTCTGCTTGATGCGGACCATGGTGGTGTAGCAGCCGGGCATGACGGTGCGCAGGGATTTCTTATGAACGATCTGCGGGTCGATCTTGCCGAAGAAATATTCGGGGGTAGAGTGGATGAGCTCGAATTTGCCCTCTTTTTTCAGTTCCTCGATATCGGCAAGGTCCTTTCTGGACGGTCCGCCGCCGTGGTTGCCGACGCCCCAGAGGACACAGACGGTATCATGGTCGGAGCGGTCAGCCTTGGCCTCGATATTTTTTGCGGCGCCGCCGAGGGGGGAATTATAAGACGGAGCTGCATCGACCTTGACGCGGGAGCCGTCGAGACCCTCCCAGACGAACTGGTCATTCGGGATGGGATCGTTGCCGGGACGGCAGATAATATAGCTGTCCTGCCCGCATTTTTTCATGATCTGCGGCAGGCCTGCGGTATGACCGAAGGGGTCAAAATTGATGGCGGTGGTAGGCTCGACGCCGAATTTCTCGCGGAAATAACGGTGTCCCATGGCGATCTGGCGGATGAAGCTCTCGCCCGTGGGCATATTGCAGTCGGGCTGGAGATACCAGCCGCCCATAATGTGCCATTTTCCGGCGCGGACGAGCTTCTTGATGCGCTCAAACAGGGCGGGGGCGTATTCCTCGATGTATTTATAGAGGGTGACTTCATTATGGCAGAAAACATAGGCAAATTCATCGCAGAGGTCAGCGGCTGCCCGGAAGGTGGACAGCGCTGCGGCTGCGCCTTCCTCCCACTCCCACTGCCATATCGGGTCGAGGTGGGCATTGCATATCATGTGAACTTCTTTCATGGCGTTTCCCTTTCTGTTCGGATGATTTTATGCCTTTTTCCAGAGTGCGCCGGGGGCGACGGAGCAGATCTTTCCGTCGGAAGAGAACCAGACCTCCATGCAGGAAGGATTATAGACCATGGTCTGATCGGCGGCGATGACGAGGCTGCGCTGTGCCGTCATGTAGTCATAGATCTCGATATTGGTCGCGTACCAGTAAGCATCATTGCCGGAAACGCGGCGGCAGAATTCCTCAATGGTCTGCCATTCCATATTGCGGTCGAATTCGTGGCTATGGCCCCAGACGTAAAGGAGCTTCGGGCCGGAATAATAGCCCTTGACGGCCTCATTGAATTTATCTGCAAAAGCGAGGCAGTCTCTCTGATGGCAGGTGGGGTGCCATGTCAGAGGATGCTCCGGGAAATGGAAATTGCCCGTATGCGGTGTGGTGCGGGAGTAAGCGATGCCGATGGTGCGGAGGGTATTGACGGTTTCCTCATTGAAGCTGCCGTTTGCATACGATGCACCGCGGATGGGATAGCCGACAGCTCCCTCAAGGAACTTCTTATCCTCATAGAACTCATTGATGAGGCCCGTGGTGGTGAGGTATTCCGGGGAGAGGTGGCGGACGCCGTGGATGGCGACCTCATGGTTTTTATAAAGGTCTGCAAGTTCCTCTGCGCGGATGGGAGCGTCTGCTCTCTGATATGCGGAAGAGTTCAGGTGGAACGTACCGCGGATGCCGTAAGCGTTCAGAATCTCAACGAGGCGGCGGTCTCTTACATTGCCATCGTCATAGCTGACGGTGACGGCATGGCGTTTGCCGTATTTCAGTATATCAAGATAGATCATATTCCTCTTTTTCCTTTCTCTGTCTGGGGAGATTTTCTATTATGATAAGTATAGCATTTTCCGCGCGGCTTTGTCAACGGCATGGGCGTATTTTTCCAAAGATTCTGCTCCCTCTGTCCTGTTTTTCCCGTATTTTCCGGGGACAGATGAGAATTTCGATGAACGAGGTGTTAATCTTTTTGGGAAAATGGGAAAAGCACTTGATTTCTTACATAAAATCGGCTATAATAGGAAGAAATCAATACCGAAAGGCAGGTTACACAAATGGCAGAAAATGAATCCTGCACCCATGACTGTTCCACCTGTTCCGCCAACTGCGCAAGCAAAGGCAAAGGACAGCCGGAAAGTCTTCTGGCTCCGCAGAACAAAAGCTCCAATGTAAAAAAAGTCATCGGCATCGTATCCGGCAAGGGCGGTGTCGGCAAATCCATGGTCACCTCTCTTCTGACGGTCCTTATGAACCGCAGAGAGTACAAGACTGCAATTCTTGACGCTGACGTCACCGGTCCTTCCATTCCGAAAGCGTTCGGTGTCAAAGGCGAGATCTTCGGCAACGAAGACGGTGCGATGCTCCCTCTGGTCTCCCGCATGGGCACCAAGATCATGAGTGTCAATCTTCTTCTGGACGACGAAACCACCCCTGTTGTCTGGAGAGGTTCTCTTATCTCCGGCACGGTCAAGCAGTTCTGGACTGACGTCTGCTGGGATGAAGTCGACTACATGTTCGTCGACATGCCTCCCGGAACCGGCGATGTTCCGCTGACGGTCTTCCAGTCTCTTCCCCTCTCCGGTGTCATCATTGTCACCAGCCCTCAGGAGCTTGTCTCCATGATCGTGGCGAAAGCGGTCAGAATGGCGCAGATGATGAACATTCCGGTCATTGGTATCGTCGAGAACATGAGCTATGTGAAGTGTCCCGACTGCGGCAAAGAGCTGCACATCTTCGGTGAAAGCAAAACGGATGCGGTTGCTGCGGAATACGGTATTCCGGTACTGGCAAAGATGCCTCTGGATCCTGCTTTGGCTTCTCAGTGTGACAACGGACTCATTGAGCTGTTTGAAGGCGATTTTCTGGATGCGGCTGCAGATGCCGTTGAGGCTGCGCCGGCGAAGTAATTGGTTCTTTTTTGGGCAGACTCAAATCCTTGGGATTTGAGTCTGCTTTTTTCGGCGGCCATGAGGCCGCCGGTTTTTTGTTATTTCCTTGGCAGGAGAGCTTGTTATTTTGCGGCACACGCCGGGGGATGCTGTTTGGAAGAAGGGAGAGGGGGCTCCACGCCGCCCCCTCTCCCCTCTCCCAAGCTCTCACGTTCACCCGGCCGCGTGAAGTTTTGCGATTTCAAATCGCGGAGGGCGATTTGAAGGGTACGGCCCCGGTCCGTGGAGCTTTGTAAATATACAGAAAAGCTCCAAAACTGCCTACGCTGACGATACTGCCTACAGAATCACTTTGTGCAGACAAAATGGATACTCTCTGCGGCCCATGCCGGCGGCTACGCAGAGGGTTAAACGAGATACAGCTATGGTGGGTATGGGTACGGCCCCGACAGGGCCGTGTCACGGTTCAAAATGTAGGGAGTGAGTATCACTAACCTTTAGAACCGAAGACTCGCCGCCCTTATGGTCGGCTGACAAGTGAAGTTCTTCCGTATTCACGCTGCCGCGGATGGCAGAGAGCGAGTATATACGCAACAGTTACTTTTCATTATCCCCAACCATGTTGAAAACGAAACACATGTCAGCGCACACACCCACTTTCAATAAAACGCGGCAGCGAGAAAACAGGACACCAAACAACAAAGCCGCCCATG
>JAKSPR010000046.1 GCA_024404655.1 Clostridia bacterium
GTGCTGCTACGGTCATCTCTGCGATGGGCGCAGGTAAGACTGCGGCTAAGGCGATTGATGAGTACTTATCCAAGAAGTAAGTAACGGCAGCAAAACGCCGAAAGTTTTGGTCAAGCTTTTTCAAAAGCTTGCGGTTTCCAAAGGCGGAGCCTTGGTCGAGGCCCGCAGGCCTCGAAACACTCTGACGCAAAAAAAGCGCTATTTCTCTTTGGTTACTTTCTCTTTTTTCAAGAGAAAAAGAGAAAGTAACACATCTGGTTTGATATCGCTGAACAAGAAATCAGCCCCCGGAATTCTGATAGTTCCGGGGGCTGAATGTTTGTAATGCTTTGTCAGTTCAAACCGACAGTTTTTCCTTTTTTCTCTTCCTTTCTTGCGAAAGAGAAAAAAGGAAACGAAAAAAGAGAAGACGCGCTTTCACCGTCAGGGCATTTCGACGCCTGCGGGCGTCGATTCAAGGCTCCGCCTTGAAAATCCGCGACCTTTTGAAAAAGGTCGATCAAAACTTTCGGTGAGGGGGCGTCCTGTCCAGCTTTAGTGCTTATCCTCGAGTCTCGGCGGGTTCTGTCCAAGTCTGAACGCAAGTGCGGTCAATGCGAGATCATAACTATCCGCCCCAAATCCCGAAATCTGTCCGATACACACCGGTGCGATCACAGATGTATGTCTGAATTCCTCTCTCGCATGAATATTAGACAAATGCACCTCCACGACCGGAATCTTGATCGCGGAAATCGCGTCTCTGATGGCATAAGACGTATGTGTATACGCCCCCGCGTTCAGAATTACGCCGGAGCACTCCAGTCTCGCTGCGTGCAGGATATCAATGAGTTCTCCCTCATGGTTCGACTGTGCAAACACCAGTTCAAATCCCATTTCCTCCGCTGCAGAGCTTAAATGCGCGCAGATCTGGTCCAGCGACTGGGAGCCGTACACGCCGGGTTCTCTCTCTCCCAGCAGATTCAGATTCGGGCCATTCAGTACAAGAATTTTCATTTCAGTATCGTTCCTTTCTCTCCGGGCGTCTCTCATTCTGCCCGGCATTATTCCATTCCTATTCAGTATACTACATGTCTGTGAACAATGCAAGCAGAAATTGTTGAACCGAATATGAAAAATCTTGATTTTCCTGCCCTATGGTGCTATAATAAAATATAATATCCCATTTTCCGCCCGCGTTTTCAAGCGGAGCGGTGAGAAAGGTGCATCTGCCATGGAGAAAAAAAACGGCCTCAAAGGCTGGCTCTATCTTCTTCCTGCGATCGTGTTCCTCGGTGTGTTCATGATCTATCCCCTCGTTGACGTCTTTGTCTATTCCTTTGAAGAAGGCTACAACTCCGCCTCCCAGACCTTCTTCGGGACGGGTACCTACAACTATTCCTACGTTCTGCACGATCCCTATTTCTTGCAAGCGCTGAAAAACACCTTCATCCTTGTCATCATCACGGTACCGCTGTCAACGACCCTTGCTCTGCTCATCTCCCTTGCGCTGAGCTCCATTACAAAGCTGAAGCACTTCTTCCAGACGGTGTTCTTTCTGCCTTACGTGACGAACACCCTGGCCGTTGGCCTTGTCTTTATGATCCTTTTCAAAAAGACCGCCTATTCGGAGGGCATGATCAATCTGCTGATCAACTTCTTCGGCGGGAACTCCGTGGACTTCATCGACGGTCCCTACTGGGCGAAAATGCTGGTGCTGTGCATCTACACGGTCTGGATCGTCATGCCCTTCAAAATTCTGATTCTGACGGGTGCGCTTGCCTCGGTCAATCAGAACTACTACGATGCAGCGCGGGTGGACGGTACCTCCCGCACGCGGATCTTCTTCAAAATCACCCTGCCGATGATTTCTCCGATGGTCTTCTATCTGATCATCACGGGCTTCATCGGAGCCTTCAAAGCCTACAGTGATGCAGTTGCGCTGTTCGGTGTCGATCTGAATGCGGCGGAAATGAACACCATCGTCGGTTACATCTACGACATGCTCTACGGCAACAGCGGCGGTTATCCCTCCTACGCCTCCGCCGCGGCGATCATCCTCTTTGCGGTGGTGCTGACCATCACCTGCATCAATCTCTCCGTCAGCAAAAAGCACGTCCACTATTAAGAAAGGAGGCACAACTTCCATGAATCCCGATTCCAAAGACAAGCGCTTAAAAGCCGGACGCACGGCGCTGCACGTCTTTCTCTATTTCTTCCTCGGCGTCTGGGCTGTGATCGTCCTGTTCCCCTTTTACTGGATGGTGCTGTCCTCCGTCAAGAGCTACGCCTCCTACAACGCCGAATACATTCCGAAATTCTTTACCCTCTCCCCGACCTTACAGAACTACGTTGACGCCTTTACCGCCGTTCCTCTGGCGCGGTATTTCCTCAACACCCTGATCTTCACCCTTGCCACCACGGCGATCATGCTGTTTGTCACGGTGCTTGCGGCCTTTGCTTTTGCGCGGCTGGAGTTCCGCGGGCGTGATCTCGCCTTTACCCTGTTTTTAGCCCTCATGATGATCCCAAACGAACTTGTCATCATCACCAACTTCGTCACCGTGACGGACATGGGCATGCGCAACACCTTCCCCGGTCTCATTCTGCCGTCGGTGGCCTCGGTCTTCTATATCTACCTGCTCAAAGAGAACTTTGCGCAGGTGCCGGACGAGCTATACTATGCTTCCAAAGTGGACGGAACCTCGGACCTCAAATATCTGTTCCGCGTGCTGATTCCAATCTGCCGTCCCACCCTTGTCACCGTCACGATCCTCAAAGTCATCGAGTGCTGGAACGCCTACGTCTGGCCCCGTCTGATCACCGATGACGAATCCTATTTCCTTGTATCAAACGGCATTCAGGCCATCCGGGAAAACGGCTTCGGACGGGAGAACATCCCCGCCATGATGGCCGCGGTGGTGGTCATTTCCGTGCCGCTGATCATTCTGTTCCTCATCTTCCGCAAAAAGATCATGGAAGGCGTTTCGAGAGGAGGCATCAAGGGATGAAATTTTCAAAGATTTCCGCAGCCCTTTTGTCCTCTGTGCTTCTTCTGCCCGCGCTGCTCACCGGCTGCCACGGCTCCCGGGGACTGGACGCTTTTGCAATTCCGGAGGATTTTGATCCTTCAGCCTCTTATGAGATCACCTTCTGGGCAAAGAACGATACGAACATCACACAGGTGAATATCTACAACGACGCCATAGCCTCCTTTGAAGCGCTGTATCCGAATATCCATGTGAACATGCGTCTCTATACGGACTACGCCCGCATCTACAACGATGTCATCACCAACATCGCCACCCAGACCACCCCCAACGTCTGCATCACCTATCCCGACCACATCGCAACGTATATGACGGGCGACAACGTCGTTGTTCCGCTGGACGATCTGATGGCGGATCCGCTCTACGGCCTCGGCGGCAGTGCGCTGCGCTTTGACGGCCCCACGCAGACGGAGATCGTTCCCCAGTTCCTCGACGAAGGCATCCTCTCCGGAGCTCACTATGCCCTGCCCTATATGCGCTCGACAGAAGCCTGCTACGTCAACAAAACCTACGTGGAAACCCTCGGCTACACTCTCCCCGAGACCCTGACGTGGGACTTTATCTGGGAAGTCTCCGATGCGGCCGCCGCGCAGGATGAAGACGGGACCTACCTTGTGAACGGTCAGAAGGTCATGATCCCCTTCATCTACAAGTCCACGGACAACATGATGATCCAGTATCTGCGCCAGACAGGCGCGGGCTATTCCGACTGGGACGGCAATATTGCGATCTTCAACGACACGACGAAGGATTTTCTTTATACCGTTGCGGAGCACACCGGACGCGGTGCGTTCTCCACGTTCAAAATTTCCAGTTATCCCGCGAACTTTCTGAACGCCGGACAGTGCATCTTCGCCATCGACTCCACTGCCGGTGCGACGTGGATGGGCTCCGATGCGCCTCTGGTGGATATCAGCCGCGAATCCCTCGTTCCCTTTGAAACGGCGGTCATGACGATTCCGCAGGCTGATCCCGATCATCCGCAGATGATCTCCCAGGGTCCTTCTGTCTGCGTCTTCAACAAGCGCGACAGCGGTGAAGTGCTGGCATCATGGCTCTTTGCCCAGTATCTGCTCACAAACGGTGTGCAGATTCCCTACGCCCAGACCGAAGGTTATGTCCCTGTCACGACCAAAGCCCAGGATAATCCCGTCTATCAGGATTATCTCTCCCGGGCGGGGGAGGACAATTCCATGTACTACGATATCAAGATCAAAGCGTCGGAATTGCTCCTTGCCCACACAAATGACACCTTCATCACCCCGGTCTTCAACGGCTCTGCCTCCCTGCGCAGTGCGGCGGGACAGATGATCGAAAACGTCACCAAATCCATCCGCCGCAAAGAAACTGTGGATGATGACTACATGGTGCGTCTTTATGACGATGTGACCTCCCTCTACCGTCTGGACAGTGCATCCGGTTCTGCCTCCGGCAGAAAAGAGCTCGGGCCGCTTCCCGGTGCCTCCGCTGCGCTGCTTTCCGTGCTCGCCGGTGCATGGGTGCTGCTCGGCATCTACAACGGCGCGGATATTTTGAAAGAAAAACGGCACAAAAAGGAAAAAAAGTAAAAAATATCTTGACTTTATCATTCCGATACGCTATAATAAATATATTCAGAACGAAAAATAAGCCGTTCTGAAAATCAAATATTGCATGAGGAGAACTTCAAAATGAAAAAGTTTCTCGCATTGATCCTTGCAGTCGTCATGCTGTTCGCTATGGTCAGCTGCGGCGCAGAGAAGACCGAAGCCCCCGATGTCAAGTCCGAAGGTGTTATGACCTACGCTGAATATGCAGCAGCCGCTCTCGACGCTCCCGTTGTGATCGAGACCTACGTTCAGGCTAAGCAGTCCTGGTGGGACAACAAGGCTACCGTCTATACTCAGGACAAGGACGGCGCATACTTCCTTTACAACATGACCTGCTCCGAAGAAGACTACGCAAAGCTGGTTCCCGGCACCAAGATCAAGGTCACCGGTTTCAAGGCTGAGTGGGCAGGCGAAATCGAAGTCGCTGAAGGCGCTACCTTCGAGATCATCCCCGGCGCTACCTATGTTGCTCCCGCTTTTGATGCGACCGCTCTGCTCGGCACCGACGATCTCATCAAGCACCAGAACGAGTTTGTTTCCTTCAAGGGTCTGACCGTTGACTCCATCGAGTTCAAGAACGGCGAGCCCGGCGATGACATCTATGTCAACGTCAAGAAGGGTGAAGACGTTTACGGCTTCTGTGTTGAGTTCTATCTGACCGGCGCAGACACCGACGTCTACAAGGCAGTTTCTGCTCTGAACGCAGGCGATGTTGTTGATATCGAAGGTTTCCTTTACTGGTACAACGGTGTCAACACCCACATTACTTCCTGCACTGCAGCAAAGTAATTTCTGAGTATTCAGATCACGAAAAGTCCCGGCAATCGCCGGGGCTTTTTTGTTTTTCAGATGGCAAGATTTGTTTCTGCCCTCGGCGTGCTTTGGATTTTGGCCCGGCTTCGGGGGGGGACCGGTGGTAAACTTAAACCTGTCTGTGCTGTTACCATCCCCGCCAATACCCACCATTGGCACAAATCAGGAGAGGATGCCCCGCGAAGACTGCAAGGGCGACCGCAAAGCCCTTGCCGGTCACACCACCGAGACCGGTGGTAAGCTAAAATGGGTCGAGGGCAGAAAACCGGCCCAACGAACCCTGTTTTCTCATAGTAACATCCTCTACTTTGCCCTTTTCCATTGACAAACCACCCGAAATCATGTATAATCATACAAAATACACCCAGATTTTCAGCAAGGAGAGAAAACACCATGGAGAAAAATTACAGCCGCGATACCATCTGCGTACAGGGCGGTTACACTGCAAAGAACGGTGAACCCCGCCAGATTCCGATCATTCAGTCCACAACGTTCCGGTATGAGACCGGCAACGATATGGGCAAGCTCTTTGACCTCGAAGCAAACGGTTATTTCTATTCCCGTCTGCAGAACCCCACCTGCGACACTGTCGCTGCAAAGATCGCTCAGCTGGAAGGCGGCACCGCTGCCATGCTGACCTCCTCCGGTCAGGCTGCGACCTTCTATGCGGTCTTCAACATTGCTTCTGCCGGTGATCATGTGGTTTCTTCCGCTGCCATCTACGGCGGTTCTTACAACCTCTTTGCCGTCACCATGAAGCGCATGGGCATCGAGTTCACCTTCGTTTCCCCCGACTGCACCGAGGATGAGCTGAGCGCAGCGTTCCGCCCCAACACCAAGGCGGTTTTCGGTGAGACCATCGCAAACCCGGCCCTCACCGTTCTCGATATTGAGAAGTTTGCAAAGGCAGCTCACGCCCACGGCGTTCCGCTGATCATCGACAACACCTTTGCTACCCCCGTCAACTGTAATCCCTTCAAGTTCGGCGCGGATATCATCACTCACTCCATAACCGAGGATATGGATGGTCACGTCGCAAGCCTCGGCGGCTGTATCGTCGATTCCGGCAAGTTTGACTGGATGGCTCACGCCGACAAGTTCCCGGGTCTCACCACTCCCGACGACAGTTATCACGGCGTAACCTATGCAGAGCGCTTCGGTCTCGGTGGCGCGTTCATCACCAAGGCGACCGCGCAGCTGATGCGTGACTTCGGCTCCATGCAGTCCCCCCAGAATGCCTTCTATCTGAATCTGGGTCTGGAAAGCCTCCATGTCCGCATGAAGCGCCACTGTGAAAACGGTCTGGCTGTTGCAAAGTATCTCTCCCAGAGCGACAAGGTTGCATGGGTCAAGTACCCCGGTCTGCCCGGCGGTTCCGACTGGGATCTGGTTCAGAAGTACATGCCGAACGGCACCTGCGGTGTCGTCAGCTTCGGCGTCAAGGGCGGCAGAGAAGCTGCCGAGACCTTCATGAGCCGTCTGAAACTGGCTGCCATTGAGACCCACGTTGCCGATGCCCGCACCTGCTGCCTGCATCCGGCAAGCACGACCCACCGTCAGATGAACGATGCGGAGCTTCTGGCTGCCGGCGTTTCTCCCGATCTGGTCCGCTTCTCCTGCGGTCTGGAAGGCTCTGACGACCTGATCGCCGACATCGAGCAGGCGCTCGGTTAATATCCCGGAAAGGATTCAGATTCATGCCGATCAAAATTCCGAACGAACTCCCCGCCGTCAGAACACTGACCGAAGAAAACGTCTTTGTCATGACGGAAAACCGTGCCGTCACCCAGGACATCCGTCCGCTGCGGATCCTCCTGCTCAATCTGATGCCCACCAAAATCGCCACGGAGACCCAGTTCTCCCGGCTTCTCGGCAATTCCCCTCTGCAGGTGGAGCTGACACTGCTCCAGACGCAGACCCACACCGCCCGCCACACCGATCCGGAGCATCTTCTTGCCTTTTACAAGACCTTTGATGAGATCTGCAATGAGAAATTCGACGGTATGATCATCACCGGTGCTCCTGTGGAAAAGATGGCTTTTGAAGAAGTGGAATACTGGGACGAGCTCTGCAAGATCCTTGACTGGAGCAAGCACAACGTCCACAGCACGCTGCACATCTGCTGGGGTGCCCAGGCTGCGCTCTATCACCACTACGGCATCAACAAAGTGCCGCTGGAAAAGAAGCTCTTCGGCGTCTTTGCGCACCGTGTGGAAGAAAAGAAGAACACGCTGATGCGCGGTTTTGACGACACCTTCTATGCGCCGCACTCCCGTCACACGACGGTTCTCAGAGAAGACATTGAGAAGCGTCCCGAGCTGACGATCCTGACGGCCTCCGAAAAAGCCGGCGTCTATGCTGTGGAGAGCAAAAAGCACCGTCAGATCTTTGTCATGGGTCATTCCGAATATGATCCCGACACGCTGGAGCGGGAATATCTGCGGGACAAGAATGCAGGTCTTCCCATCGAAGTGCCGGAGAACTACTATCCGGACGATGACGACACCCAGCCGCCGAAAGTGACCTGGCGTGCGCATGCGAACTTATTGTTTGCCAACTGGCTGAACTATTATGTTTACCAGACGACACCGTACAAAGTGACCGAAATCAAAGACGACGGAACCATGTAAAATTCAAACTTTTCAGTCCCTCCGGCTGTTTGCAGCCGGAGGGACTGTGTTTCCCCTCCTTGGCTGGCATCGGCGGAAGCCGGAAGTCTTAGGAAGGCTTTGATTGCTGTATGGCGGGTGTTGATTCACGCCGGGACATCCGTTCCGCAGATTTCTGCATCTGTGACGCGCATCACGGCAACGGTCATATCATCGCGTCTTCCGAGCTTTGCTTTGGCTGCCTCCCCAAGCAGCGCGGCGGCGCGGTTCAGAAGGCGTTCTTCCCTTGTTCTGCCGTCCCTTGGCTCCCGGGATTCAAGGTGGTCCCGTGTGTTCCCGCCTGATTCCTCTGCGGCGATCTGTTCACGAGAGCTGCGGTTCATTGCGCCCTGTACGCTTTTTAGGATCCAGGCGGAATCCTCATAATCTCCGCAGACGCCGTCGGAGAAAAAGAGCAGGAGATCTCCGCCCTCCAGAGTAAAACTTGTTTCTTCGGCTGATACCTCCTTTAAGATACCCAGCGGCATTGTACCCGATGCAATACGGAAAATGTGGTCACCTCTGACGAGGAACGTCGCAGCTGCGCCGCATTTGACAAAGTGTGCTTCCCGCGTGATCATATCGACCTCACACAGGTCCACGGTGGCGGAGCACTCCCCCTGTCTTGCGCGCAGGAAGCTGTTCAGCAGATTCAGTGCGGCCCCCTTCGCCGTTGAGACCGACAGTAGTTTTTCCAGAAAGAGCGCAGCGATCTGCGCCGTGACCGACGCCTCTTTTCCGCTTCCCATACCGTCGCATAGGAGTGTATAGAAATAATCGCTCCGGTTGGCAAAGACTGACAGTGCATCGCCGGATACCTCCTCTCCGGGCTTCTTTTCGCCCCAGAACCCCACAGACAGCGCAATCTGCGGCGCTGCGTGCATGGTCATGATGATGTTTTTTCCGCCGTCGGCAAGACGGTAATCCGGCGCCTGATACCGCACCCCGGCGAGAGCGGAGAACGCCGCGCGGAGTTCCTCCGTTCCGAGCAGGGTACTGCCGTGCAGAATACCGTCGGCGGTATTCTCCGCTGTGACGGCGCCGCCGGAATATCCAAGGTCCACATCCTCGGCGATGACAGTTCTCCGCCGTTTGCCCATGACCCGGACGCCTCCTGCGCGGAAGCCGAGTCTTGCCATGGCCCTCGTCAGGCGGCGGGAGAGTTCCTTATCCTCCTCCGCGGCGTGGGCGTTTTCCTCTGCCGATGCGCGGAGCAGCTTCGCCATACCCTCGTAATCTGCTGCCGCGACACCCAGCTTGTCCCCTCCCATTTTTTCCTCACAGAGGACGGCGGCGTTCTCACTGACAGCCGCAAGCATATTCGGGAAATGGGGGCAGCGGGTATCCAGCGGTGCAAATGCGTGGCTGACCTCAGCTCTGCCTTTTTTATGTACGCACAATGTGACCCGTCCCATCGCCTCGGCGGTGGACGAAAAGTCCTCTTCCCAGCAGAGCTTTCTGTGTTCGCATGACGCGCAGTACTCCTTTGCCGTAGTCTCGCACATGGAGCGGATCTCGGAAAGGCCCGGTTTCTGTCCGCGGTCGGACAGGTGATAAAATGTCGCCGACAGGCCGTTTAAGATTCCCGACAAGGCGTCCAGCTGGTCGGCAAGGGGCGGAACGCCGAGCAGTTCTCCGGAAAGGGCTGCATCGGACGGTACGGTATTCCCTTTCGGCTTTTTACCTGTTCCGAAGAACAGATCCGGCAGGTGCAGATACCGGATCACGGGGTACGCTGCGGCGGAAGCAGCGATCATCTCCGGTACGACGGAGCGCACAGCGGCAAACGCGCCGATATAAACGGCATACGCGCCGCCTGCTAAGAGCGACAGCACCACAGCCGGTGCCGGATGCACCTGCCAGAACACGCCGGATACCGCGCCGATGAGGGCATATCCCGGTGCATACAGGCCGTCACAGGCTACTCCGCACAGAAGGCCGCAGACGCTGCCGCGCAGAAAACCTCCCTTCCTTGATATGTACAGTGTGATCAGATGAGCCATGATCTGCTTCAGCGAAAAGCCGAGCACAACGGCTCCTCCCATGGATGCGGTGAAAATACAGCACAGCATGCCGATCCCACCCTCTCTGAGAGCCGGGGAGACGGATACGCCCTCGCCTCCCAGAACGCCGCAGAAGAGATACGTCAGCAGGGGTACTGCGCAGAGAAAATACACCGCCCGGCAGGCGTTTTCAACGGAGAAGCCCTCACCGAGCAGGATTCCTGCCGCCACGGTACAGGCGGCGATCAGGGAAATTCCCACTCTTGCCGTGATCGTCTGTGCAAATACCCCCGGCGGGAATACTGCCCGCCCGAATCTCACCGCAGTGTCCGCAGCATTCCCCGCCGCGGCGTCATCATTCCGCCATCCGGCACGGTACCGTTTCTCGATTTCCGTTCCCTGTTCACTCAGTATGTATTTCCCCGCGACCCAGCGGATGCCTATGGCGAGAAACACTGCGCTGCCGTAAAGGATTCCCTCGCCTCCCATCAAAAAGACCGCCGCTGCGTTGCCTGCGAGCACTGCCGGGACGGCGACTCCCGCCGCGCACAGTAGTGCCAGTCCTGCCGGTTTTGTTCCGAATCCGAGGGAGCAGGCGGCGAACAGGAATGCAAGGACAAAAAAGGCACAGAATTTTCCGATGGGAATGATCACGGGGAGGGCGGTTCTTTGGAGAACCTCACGCAGAGAGACGGATTCTTTTTCTGTTTCCATTTCCTCTGCCAATGTTCCCTCTGCCGTGAAAAAACGGCGTGCGGTATGGAGGATCTCTCTGAATTTCATCTGTACTGCACCGAAGAGCCCGATATTATCCGGTGCAGTACCCTTGGAATCTACGCAGCATGGTTGGGACTCTGTTTTGTTCATCATGGGTTATGTACCTCTTTTTCTTTTTTCCCCATGGTTGGGGAAAATGATTTTTTCTCCTTTGGGAGAAAAAGGTTCATTCCGTGGACCCTGCGCATGGGGGTGGGGATGATGTTTTTTTCTTCCTTTGGAGTGAGTATATTGTAGCACAGAAGGCATGGCGGGAACGGTCGGAATGAGGGCAAATTTTCGGGGATGTTTTTGGGATTCGGGGCGGGAAATATCGGGGGCTATTTCCCGCCTTGTTTTTTGTGTGAGTGTCCCACAGCGAAATATCCCCCGACCGGCAGCGGGCAGCGGTTCCTTATTGAAAATTTGATAGTTTTCTGTTAATTCTTTTCAAACACTATTCCTTTTCCCGAAAAAATCTGTTATAATAATATTGTTCAGGCTCCGCCATCTGCGGCCCTGTATGGAAAGGAGTACCCCCAATGTCCGAAAAGAAAGAAACCTGCTGTTCCAACCCCCGCCTCGGTAAAATCGGTGGAGAAGCCGTCATCGAGGGCATCATGATGAAGGCAGGCCGCGACTATGCGCTCGCAGTCCGGCAGGAAGATAAAAAAATCCGCGTGTCCAAACATAAATATACCACCATCCGCGATAAGAGCGCCTTTTTCCGCCTCCCCATCATCCGCGGCGTCATCAATATGGTGGAGAGCCTTCTGCTCTCCTATAAGGTCCTCGGCATGTCCGCCGATGTGTTCGGAGAAGACCTTGAGGAACCGTCCAAATTTGAAAAGTGGCTCGAAAAGACCTTCGGCAAGAGCATCATGGACTTCATCATGGTCATTGCTTCCGTCCTCGGCCTTGCCCTCGGCTTCGGACTGTTCTTCTTTTTGCCCATGGCAGTCACCAAATTCGTCGACGGTCTCATCGGCGGTCACCTCGGCTGGTTCAAAAACTTAATCGAGGGCGTCATCCGCATCGGCATTTTCATCTGTTATATCTGGCTTGTGTCACTCATGAAGGATATCCGCCGTACATTTGAATATCACGGCGCAGAGCATAAGACGATTTTCTGTTATGAGGCAGGTCTTCCCCTGACCGTTGAGAATATCAAAAAGCAGACCCGTTTCCATCCGCGCTGCGGCACCTCGTTCATTTTCGTCGTGCTCATTCTCTCCGTCATCGTGTCGTCTTTCGTGACATGGAACAGCCTTGCCATGCGTCTGCTGCTCAAGCTGCCGCTGCTGCCTCTGACTGTCGGCATCAGCTTTGAGTTCATCATGTACGCGGGCAAACACGATAATCTGCTGACGAAGATTCTCTCTGCGCCCGGTCTCTGGATGCAGCATCTGACCACAAGAGAACCCGACGCCGGTGAAATCGAGGTCGCCATCGCTTCTGTCAAGAGCGCACTTGCCGATCAGTACCCCGATTTCAAGACCGAGGAAGTCCCCGGCGAGAACTATGCCCTCGTTGTGGGCTCACCGGAGGACGTTATCGGT
>JAKSPR010000047.1 GCA_024404655.1 Clostridia bacterium
GCCAGCAGGTCCGCCTGCCCGATAATACCTGATCCCGGTCAAGGACGAAAGGTGACAGGTTTTGTGGCTTTCGCCGTCTTATAACGACGATTTTGCTTCGCAAAACCAGCCCCAATTCCCAAAGAAAGGAAGCTTTCGCAAAGCGAAAGCCCTGAATGATTCTATGAAATACTTTCGCGTATCGCCGGAGCGAAGAAGGGAAAACCGCATCATGTGGTGCGTCTGTGCCGCATGTGTGCTCTTTGCCGCGCTCTTCGCCCTCGGCTATGCCGGTATCCGCAGCCAGGCAAAGGGCGTCCCGGGCTCCGATACCGCAGAACGGTGGACCGCATCTGACAGCCCGTACCACTATTCCCACCTCTCGGCTTATTTCGGCGACAGCGCCGCGTTCTCCATGGATACGCTGTATTCCAGAAGAATGCAGCTTGCCGTCAAGCTGGAGGAAAACGCCATATCAGCAGCCAATCCGGGCGCAAGAACATACTTCGATTGCTTCACAGGGGAAACGTATATCTCCCTGCAGGCTGTCAGAGGCACCGCCCAGGTTCTCGCCACAGCCGCAGGCGGCGCATTCTTCTATTTTCATCCCATGGAACTGGTCAGCGGCGCTTATTTTTCAGAGGATGACGTGGATGTCAATACCGTGATCCTCGATGAGTATGCCGCATGGCAGCTCTTCGGCGCAATCGACGTGACCGGCCTGGACGTCACACTGCAGGATCAGCCGTTCAAAATCGTCGGCGTCGTCCGCTCCCCCGAAAATCCCGTGGATAAACTCGCATACGGAGATAATTCCCGCGTATATATCAATTATAAGGGGCTGCATTTCGTGCAGGGCTTCGATTCCATCACGACGTATGAGGTTCTGCTGCCCAATCCCATCAAGGACTTTGCCGCGAAACTCGTTTCGGAGACCTTCGGGATCACGGAGAAAAGCAGGGATGCCGTCGTATATGACAGCACCACCCGATTTGCTTTTGAAACCCTGGCCAAACAGGTGACAGGCCTGTTTGAGCGGTCCATGAGACGCGATAAGGTCATGCCCCCGTGGTGGGAAAACGCAGCAAGAGTTGCAGAGACCAAGTCTGTCGTCATCGCGGGACTTGCCGCCGCCGCAGGGATCCTTGCGGGTATTCTGCTGGCAGCCTTCGTTGTGCTCTGGTTCCGCGTCCATCCTGTTCGCGTAAAAGCAATTTATGAATACTTTGATGAAAAGGCCGAGCGGAAACGCATGAAGAAGTGGGTTCTCACCCACTCGGATGATAAGGGCCTCGGCAAATAATCCGGTGCTCCCGAATCCATATAACCGAAATAACCCCGAAAGGATCCAATAAACTATTATGAAAAACAAATTCACGCAAAGCTGCACCCTGCTCCTCCTCGCAGCAGCCATAGCAGCCCCCGCCGTAACCATGACAGGCTGCGGAAAGAAAAACGAACCGGTCAAGAGCAAACCCACAAACGTATACCGCAGCGAGGTCATCGAGAGCGCATCGTTCAATTATAACACTGAGACGTCCTCCGCCCATAAGGAACTGGAGAACATTTACGGCGTCGGCGATAAGGTCATCATCACAGGCTATGACTACGATGATAACTGGAACGCAGAGAAGTTCTCCTATTTCATTGATACCACGACAGGAGAACGCTCCGAGGTCAGACTGCCCAGCGTCGGAGAGGATATGTACCCCAATGACACCATCTATGCCGCCAATGGTACGATCTGGACCACCTACGGCAAATGGGGATACGATGAGGCAACCGATACCTATTCCGAGGACCTGTTCCTCTATCACTACGCACAGGACGGCAGCATCATTGGAAGCGCAAGCGTTTATGATATCATGAACGCAAAGAAAAACGAGGACTACCTGTATATCAACAATATGACCGCAGTCGATGACAGCCTGTATCTCAGCATGGAGCAGGGACTTTTCGTCATCGGTCCGGACCTGTCCATCACGGGTAAAGTGGAGATCAATAATCTTGGTTATGTGGACCGCGTCATTGCCCGCGATAAGGACCTGCTCATCTCCTATACCACCAGCACAGACTGGACAAGACAGATCGTGCCGCTGGATCCTGCCACCATGCAGATGGGCGCACCCATCAAGATGACGGGCGTCATAGAGAACAATCTTTACAGCGCCATGCCGTCTGAGACCTATGATTTCGTCTATTCCGATACCGTCGGCGTATACGGCTATGATATCGCGACCGATACCAAGACGGAACTGCTGAACTGGATCAACTCCGATATCGACGCATCCTCCATCCGCTCCACGTATATCGCACCCGACGGTGTCATTTACGCCATGTTCAATGACTGGGAAACGGATACCTCGACCCAGACCGTCATGAAGATGACCCGGATCCCCGATGAGGAAGTCAAAGAGAAATACATCCTCACCTACGGCACCCTGTATCTGGATTATAACATGCGCAAGCAGATCATCGCGTTCAATAAGCAGAGCGAGGAATACCGCATTATCATCCGCGATTACTCCGAGTACAACACCGAAGATAACCAGTGGACCGGCGGTCTGACCGAATTCAAGAACGACCTTCTGGTGGGCAATATCCCCGATATCCTGCAGATCACCGCGGATATGCCGTATCAGGATTACGCAAACAAGGGCCTGTTTGCAGACCTCAATCCCATGATCGACGCCGATCCCACCATCGACCGCGCCGATCTTTACGAAAATATCCTGAATGCCATGACCCTCGACGGCAAGCTTTATGAAATTGCTCCGTCATTCAATGTTGAAACGATTGTCGGCAAGAGCTCCATCGTCGGTGATAACGACGGCTGGACCATTGAAGAAATGCGCAAAGCTGCCGCTGCCGCCGGTCTTGAGAAGGATCCCTTCAACGGCGATCTCACCCGGGAGCAGTTCTTAACGGGCATTCTGACCCTGACCCGCGACCAGTTCGTCAACAAGGATACCGGTGAGTGTTATTTTGACACGCCCGAATTCATCGACATTCTGAAATACTCCGCAGGTCTGCCGGAAAAGAGCATCTACGAAGATATCAACTGGGACGAGATCGACGAAAACTTCTGGACCGACCGTGAAATGGCATATCGTATGGGTACCGCCATGCTGGCTATGGCTTCCTTCGGCGACTACCGTGATTTCTGGCGCATCCAGCAGGGCCAGTTCGGCGAGAAGATCTCCTTCGTCGGCTTCCCCAACGCATCACGCAACGGCAACGGCATCATGCTCTCAAATGAGATTGCCATCAGCTCCAAGAGCAGCTGTCAGGAAGGCGCATGGGCGTTCCTCTCCTACTATCTGAACTGGAACAAATCCCAGAATCCGGAAAACTCCTATCAGTTCTCCATCTTCCGTTCTGCCAATGAAGCAAAAGCACAGACCGCGCTGGAATACTATGATAAGTGGTGGAACGGCGGCATCATCGGCGGCGGAGGCGGCATCTGGATCGAAGATGACATGGCTGTTGCAGAAGTTACTGAAGAGAACGATGATGATACCATCGAAGTACCTGTTGCTCCCCTGCCCGTCGACAAGCCTGCAGTACCCGGCGGATACGAGGACTGGGATCCCGATGAAAAGCACTGGGGCTACTACATCGGCAATCAGTATATTGACATCGGCATGATGACGCAGGACGCTGTGGATCATGTGAACCGGATGCTGGAGTCTCTGACGCAGGTTTACAGAACCGATAACACGATGATGGATATCATCATGGAGGAAGCTTCTGCGTTCTACGCAGGACAGAAGCCCGCAGAAGAAGCGGCAAGACTGATCCAGTCCCGCGTGAGACTGTACGTCAGCGAAAGCAGATAATTCTCCCATATCACGATTGATTCTCAAAATACAGAACACCGGAAACAGGAACAAAACCTGCTTCCGGTGTTTTTTGATGGCTGTTTATTTTGATTTTGTGATCTTAAAAATTTCCTCCGCTGCCAGCCGTGTTTTCGCAACGACATCCTGCGAGGTTTCGGGGAAACAGTAGTAAAGGGCATTGTGGTCGCCGATGCAGATCATATCGCCCAGCTCATACCAGAAATAATCGGAATAAAGGGAGTAGGATGCCAGCGGCTTGTGGGTATAATCCAACGCACCGCCGCAGCCGGTCAGACGGAACCCGTCTTTGTCATGGTGCAGATGACCTTCACCCACTTCATAGACCGCTTTGGTATTGACCATCATACGGATTTTCACAGGGATGTCAAGGGAATAGGTGCCGTCGAGAATTTCCTGTCTGACACATTCCCGCTCCCATCGGTACCAGTCGGGGATGTGGGGATATTCGGTGCCCCCTGTCACAGCCTGCATCTGTCCGTTTTCCAGAAGCTCCCATGTTTTTCCGCAGCAGCCGCACTGCAGCGTGATGCCGGAGGCTTTCATGGAACCTTCACATCCGCAGGAGGGACAGCGGTAAAGCACACGGTTCAGTCCCTCTGCGCGCGTGGACTCCGTGATCTTCACACCGCGTTCCAGCTGCTCCGCAAAGTTATCAAAGGAGAACTGCTCCCGTAGAATCTCATTGATGGCGTCAGGCGTCATCGCGGCGATTTCTTCCTTGGTGAGAAGACATGTCATATCCGCAGAAACATCGGTTTTCCGCAGTCTGAGACCATTATAAAGGGGATCCCGCAGAAATGCTCCGTGGGTACGGATCATCACCACCGGCACATTCAGACGCCTGATCAGCATACCGAGGGAATCCGGCAGCGGGGTAGCTGTACCGTCAAAGGAGTAGCTTGCTTCCGGATACATGAGAATGGAACTTTTCAGGGTCTTCACGGTATACATCATATCCCGCACAAGGGCGAGATCGGTGATGAATTTCTTGGTCGGAATACAGCCCAGATTCCGCATCAGCCACTCCTTGCCCACAAATCCGTCGGAGGTGCAGACGATATTGAAGGGCTTCGGATACCAGAGGGTGGAGGCAATTTTCAGATCAATGAAGCTGGAATGGTTCATGAGGATCAGACAGGGTTCCCCGTCTGAAATCTTCTCCATGCCGTGCTTTTCACAGGTGAAATGCACCTGTTTCAGTTCTCCCCCGGAGAGTACCTTCAGGAGCGTGCGGAAGAACGGATTCGGTTTCTTCGGCTGCCTGTGCTTCGGCCGCGGCATTGCGGAAACTTCCGGATAGCTGCTCACCGCTGTTTTGATTTTCATGGGACAGAACCTCCTTCTGCTTTTTCCCCATTATAGCAGAAGGCGGCGGGGATGTCAATGTTTTCGTGTCAAAATGATTATCCGCTGTAAAGGCTGCATCCGACCAACAGAAATTTTTACCAAAAACCTCAGATTTTCAGCAGATCCTTTGCCATCTCACACAGAGCTTCCCCTTCTTCTGCCGAAAACGCATCCGCGATCACACGGAATCCGGGAGCTCTCGATGCCGTTACCCGGACAGTAGTTCCGGAGGCGGGAGAGCCGTGCAGGACGACACCTTCCCGATCCGCACAGAATCGGTCTTCTTCCTCCGTCAGCCGCCGCAGCGCAGATGCCGTCCCGGAGCCGACCGCGATCTTCTGACGGATACGGATGTGTTCCGGCGCATGCTCACCGAAGACCATAGCATATAACGCCGACAGGGAACACTCTTTTTCCGAGAGCAGTGCGGCGATCCGGCAGCCCAGCAGCACGCCGTCCCGCGCCTCCGGCAGAGCTTGTGTGCGCGCCCGCGGCGAGGACCGGTCCGAAGGCGCAGGACAGAGCGTATAGAAGGCAAAGGGAATTCCGTGAACCTGCAGAAGCTCCGTCACAAAGGCGGGAATCCCGAAGGGCAGGGAAAGGGTCTCATGCCGCCCGCTCAGTACCGCCCACAGCGCAAACAGCTCCCAGTGGGAATAAAGCCGCTCCGGCACGTCAAGGTCCGCCGCCGATAACAGTCCTTCACTGTCGTCAAGGGAGGACGCCGGGAAAAGATGAAAGAAGACCGGCGCATCCATAGAATGGATCCCACCCGCCCGGGTCAGCATCCGCGCAAGCAGAGCTTCTCCCGGCAGATTTCCCGTGCGGAACAGAAAGGGCTTCGGACGGTGGTGAAGATCGGGCTTTCCGAGATGCACGCTGTGCCGCGCCGCATACCCGTTTATGATCTCCTGCCTGTCAAGGAAAACAGGCTCAGCAGGCAGAGCAGTCTCTGCGGGCAAAGCCCCGGAACTGCCGTCACCGCCCGTCAAAACATCGGCAAGACAGCGATCAAAAGCACGTTCTTCCTCTCTTGAAAAATAGAACCCGTCCGCGCCCGCAAGCAAAGCGGATAACCGCCCGTCCGTCACCGTAAGCAGCACATGGAGTACGGATCGCCCGTCACGTCCATGTTCTGCCGGAACATCCCGGACTGCACAGAGTGGAAGGGCTTCCGGCCGCCCTTGGTCCTCCCCAGTCAGAAATACCCGGACACCGCTCCCGGCAGCGGAGCAGAGCAGCCCTTCCCTCAGGATCGCATAGACCGATCGCAGCGGCACATCCTCCCGCAGCACCGAGAGCAGAAGATCCTCCCGCCGCTCCTCCGCAGACCGCACAAGCACCCGGCAGAGCACCATGCAGAACGCCATATCCGGCATAAGCGGCATCCGGGGCGCGGAGAGATAACATCCCGTGTCGTGAAGATATCCGGCCCCGGTGTCTTTCTCCGCAGCACTCTTGGGTTCCCCATCGCAGGATACTCCGATTTTCCCGAAGGCAGGAACCGATGTCCCGGCAGCCAGATGCACACCGTCTTCGATCACGGCATGGGCCCCGATAACACAGCCTTCGCCGATCACAGCTCCGCGCCCGATCGTCACATGGGAGCAGAGAATCGCCCCTGTCACGGACGCTCCTGCCCCCAGCACCACATGGTCAAACAGAACACTGTCCCGCACCGAAGCTCCGACCGGGATGAAGCAGTTTTCCCCGACCGCGCTGCGGACGATGTGGGGCGGTGTATGCTCCCGCTTACCCGCAAACAGCGGAGAAACCGAGGATAATCCCCCCGATGCCATTGCAAGCACACATCCCCGGAAGGATTCCGGTGTCCCGATATCACACCAGTAACCATTCATATCCCAGGCATAAAGCCCGCCGCTCCCATCCTCTTCCAGCGCTGCCGGGAAGATGTCCCCGCCGAAATCCGAGGGGGAACTTTGGGGAATCCTATCAAGAAATTCTGCGGAAAGAAGATAAATTCCCGTGTTCACCGTGTCCGTGACATATTCCCGCGCCGCTGGCTTTTCCGAGAATCCCGTGATGCGTCCTTCCTTGTCCGCAAGCACCGTGCCGAAGGCTCCGGGCTCCGGAACATGTGCCGTCAGAATGACCGCTCCCGCCGCCCGTCTGCGGAAAAAGGAAAGACACGCTTCCATATCGCAGGAGAAGACCGCGTCCCCGCTGAGCACCAGAACCGCGTCGTCTCCCGCTTCCCGGAAAGCGTCCCACGCCGCCCGCACACTGCCCGCCGTGCCGAGGGGAACATCGCTGTCCTCTTTGAGATAAGAGAGTGCGATCCCGTCGGATTCCGTTCCCAAAAGATCAGGAATCATCCCGCCCAGATACCGTACCGTGATCACCGCCCGGTCAAAGCCGCAGGAGGCGAGAAACTGTAAGATCCGCCGGATCGCGGGAACCCCGTCCACCGGGATCAGAGGTTTCGGCATCGTGTCTGTGATCGGACGCAGCCGTGTCCCCTCTCCACCCGCCATGATGACGGGGAGAATATGAATCTGATCGGCAGAAACCGGATTTTGCTTTTTTGCTTGTTCCATGATATCGTTCCTTTCTGTATGGAAATGTACGGTTAGTGTTTTCCGCATCCCCGCTTTCCATACGGATTTCTGATTATTTCCATGAGACTATGGACATTTTGCCGGGATAATGTTATACTTTAGAAAAAAAAGAAAGGAAGTTTCCTCTGCATGAATATCACCCTGATCTCCCCGCCCGACGGCGCTGTTGTTTCTCAGATGACCGAGGGACAGCGCGCTTTTTCCGCCGGTGTACATGTGCCCGAAGCAAAATCCTTTGACTATCACCACCCGGAGCGCACAGACGGAAAGGACGATTCATTCCCGTCCCCCGTCATCCTCCGCTTTGCGGGAGACGCCGATACCGTGCTCCTCTCCGAAAGCCCGGATTTTGAAAACGCAAAGGTGCTCCCCGCTGAAAACGGAGAGGCAAAGATCACCAATCTGCTCCTTGATACCACATATTACTGGCGGGCGGATGACAGCGAAGTTTTCTCTTTCCGCACCGAGGCTCAGGCGCCCCGCTGGATCTGTGCGGAGGGACTTACCAATATCCGGGACCTCGGCGGCTGGAAGACCATGGATGGAAGGACCGTCCGACAGGGCTGTATCTACCGCGGGTCGGAGCTGGATACCCACTGTACCGTCACGGAAAACGGCCTCCGTACCCTCCGCGGAGAACTCGGCATCCGCTTTGACCTCGACCTCCGCGGTGAGGCCGTCGGGAAGATCACCCATACCGCCATGGGAGAGGATGTGGGTTTTGCCCTGATCCCCGCTGTCGCTTACGGTGATACCTTCAAAGCGGAGAATATTCCGAACCTTCTTGCTCAGCTGGAAATCCTTTCCGACCCGGCAAACTACCCCGTATACTTCCACTGCTGGGGCGGAGCGGACAGGACAGGCTGCATCGCGTTTCTCATCGAGGCCGTCCTCGGCGTCCCGGAAGAGGACCTGCTTGCCGACTATGAACTGACCTCCCTTTCCGTCTGGGGCGGCAGAAGCCGGACAAGTGAACTGTTTCTTGCATTCCTTGAAGGCCTCCGGAACTGCGGAGAAGCGGGGGATTCCCTGAATACGCTGTGCGAACGCTTCCTTTTCAGCATCGCAGGAGACGATCACCTCATCCGCCGCTTCCGGGAAAACCTTCTTTTGTAATGTGGGATTTTGACGAACTGCACGAATGATGCAGGACATAATTGACACAATATTACGAACTTACATGAAGTATGTCGAACAAACTGCACAAAACTACTTGCAAAAATCAAAGAAACACGTTATAATAATACTACAGCAAAATGGGGGAATTTCGCATACATAACAGAAATTCCCGAAAAGAGGTGACACGGTATGGCACAGAAGACCATCCGCCCGGCTGACATCCTGTCTGCCGTGCCGACGAAGGACGATCCGCAAAAAGAAAATAAGGGACAGCAGACCGCAGGAGATCTGGCCTCTTATTATTTCCATCAGGGCACGACAACCTATGCCTATGAATATCTCGGTGCCCACTATACGGAAAAACGCGGCAAAAAGACATGGACGTTCCGCGTCTGGGCTCCCAATGCGGTGTTCGTTGAACTGATCGGAGACTTTGACCGGTGGGGCATGGACGGCTCGTTCGCCCTCACCAGAATGACAGAGCAGGGCGTATGGGAATGTCACGTCGATGTTTCCGGCGATATTAACGGTTGGAACGGCCTGCGTTATAAATACAGAATCACCGGCAAAAACGGTACCTGCCTGAAGGCTGACCCTTACGGCATTTATTCCGAGACCTGCGGCAAGACCGCATCCATTCTCCATATCCCGGAGAAATTTGAATGGCATGACCGTGGCTGGCGCACCCATAGACGCAATGTGTTCCGGTCAAAAAACACAGATGATGCGTTTTATCCCGCTCCCCTCAATATTTACGAAATGCACCTCGGCTCTTTCATGACAAGAGAAGGAAAGACCACATCCGGCGACCCGGATGCTTATCTCAATTACCGGGAGATCGCCGATAAGCTGGCACCGTATCTGACAAAAATGGGTTATACACACGTGGAGCTGCTGCCCGTCATGGAGCATCCTTTTGATGGCTCCTGGGGTTATCAGGTCACATCGTATTATGCCCCCACTTCCCGCTTCGGAACCCCGGAGGACTTCAAATATTTCGTCGATACCCTCCATACTGCAGGCATCGGCGTCATCCTCGACTGGGTTCCCGCCCATTTTCCCAAGGACGCCCATGGCCTTTATGAGTTCGACGGACAGCCCCTTTATGAATATCAGGGCAAGGACCGTATGGAGCACCGCGGCTGGGGTACCAGATGTTTCGACGTCGGACGCAATGAGGTCCAGTCGTTCCTCGTTTCCAATGCCCTTTACTGGCTCCGCGAGTTCCACGCAGACGGCCTTCGCGTCGATGCCGTTGCAGCCATGCTGTACCTCGATTTCGATAAGCTGCCGGGAGAGTGGAACCCCAATCCCGATGGCTCCAATAAAAATCTGGAATCCGTCGCATTTTTCCAGAAACTCAATTCCGTCGTTTTTTCGGAATTTCCCGATGCCCTCATGATCGCAGAGGAATCCTCCGATTGGCCCATGATCACCAAACGCACCGATCAGGGAGGACTGGGATTCAATTTCAAGTGGAATATGGGCTGGGCAAATGATCTGTTTGAATATATTGCCACAGACCCGCTTTACAGGAAAAATTGCCATGAGAAGCTCACGTTCCCCCTCATGTATGCGTTCTCCGAAAATTATATTCTCCCGGTTTCCCATGATGAGGTCGTCCATGGCAAGAAATCCCTGCTCGATAAGATGTTCGGCGAGTATGAGGATAAATTCCGGGGCATGCGCGCGTTCCTCGGCTATATGATGACCCAGCCGGGAAAGAAAATGCTGTTCATGGGCACGGAATATGGTCCGTTCAGGGAATGGGATTATGAAAATCAGCTCGAGTGGTTCATGCTCGATTATCCGAAACACGCCGATATGCAGCGGTATACAGAGGCACTCAATCACTTCTATCTCGACCATAGGGAACTGTGGGAGGACGATTTCTCCTGGGGAGGTTTTCGCTGGCTCCAGGCAGATGACAGGGATGAAAACGTCATTGCTTATACAAGATATGACAGAGACGGCAATCCCCTGATCGTGTGCGTCAACTTTTCTCCGGTGCAGAGAGACGGATACTGCGTCCCGCTGACCGTGGAACTGCCCGCAAAATGGCAGCAGACGTTTTCGTCGGAGGAAATGAGATTCGGCGGCAGCGGCGTCGGAAATGAGGACGTCATCAAGGCAGAGCCTTATATGAAAGACGGTGTCAAGGAAATCAAGAACCGTATCCGCGTCACATTGCCCGGACTTTCCTGCGTCATCTTCGCCCCGGTCGGCAAACGCAAAAAGTAACTCACGGGACATCCCCCCCTTCTGCCTTAACCCAGACCCCCAAATCTGCAAAGAATTCAAATATACTATTTTTACACGGAGGCTTTACAACCATGTATCAGAAGAAAGAATGTGTCGCAATGCTTCTTGCCGGAGGGCAGGGAAGCAGACTGTACACGTTGACGGAGAAGACAGCGAAGCCGGCGGTGCCGTTCGGCGGTAAGTACCGCATCATCGACTTCCCGCTGTCCAACTGTGTCAACTCCGGTCTTGACACCGTAGGCGTGCTGACCCAGTATCAGCCCCTGCAGCTCAACGAATATATCGGAAACGGAGAACCCTGGGACCTTGACCGCAACCGCGGCGGCGTCATGGTGCTCCCGCCGTATCAGGGCCAGAAGTCCGCAGACTGGTATTCCGGTACGGCAAATGCCATTTACCAGAACTTAAACTTCATCGACCGCTATGATCCCGATTACGTCCTCATCCTGTCCGGCGACCATATTTATAAGATGGACTACGCAGCCATGCTCGACTTCCATAAGAAGATGAACGCAGACTGCACCATTTCCGTCCTCGAGGTCCCTATGGAGGAGGCAAGCCGCTTCGGTATCATGAATACCGATGAGAATAACCGCATTTATGAGTTCGAGGAAAAACCCAAGCAGCCCAAGTCCAATAAAGCTTCCATGGGTATTTATATCTTCAACGCAAAGCTCTTAAAGGAATACCTCATCGCCGATGAGGCAGACCCGAATTCTTCCAAGGACTTCGGTAAGAATATCATCCCGAAGATGCTGGCAGACGGCAAGAGCATGTACGCTTACGCATTCTCCGGCTACTGGAAGGATGTCGGAACCATTTCCAGCCTGTGGGAGGCCAATATGGACCTTCTGGGCGCACATCCGAATTTCGACCTTTATGACCGTTCCTGGAGAATCTTCTCCCGGACATCTGCACGCCCGCCGCAGCTGCTGGGAGAGACCGCACAGGTCACAGGCTCCATGGTCACAGAAGGCTGCAAGATTTACGGCAAGGTCGAAAATTCCGTCCTCTTTGACGGCGTAACCGTCGAGGCAGGCGCTGTTGTCAAGGACGCTGTCATCATGAGCGGTACCCAGATCAAGGCTGGCGCACGCGTTGAATACTGCATCATTGACTGCGATACCGTGGTCGGTGAGGGCGCAAAGGTCGGCGAGGCGAAGGACAAGGGCAAGATCTCTGTCATCGGCTCCGGACTGAAGATCCCCGCAGGCACAAA
>JAKSPR010000048.1 GCA_024404655.1 Clostridia bacterium
TACCTTCATATAAGGTTGCCGAAAGCGAGAACTTCTATGCTTTCCTTGACATTAACCCAGTAGCCAAAGGACACGTACTGGTGATCCCTAAACGCGAGGAGGACTATTTCTTTGACCTCAGCGATGAAGAGCTGGGAGGCATCATGGCTTTTGCGAAACGCGTAGCCAAGGCAATCAAGGCCTCATTCCCATGCAACAGAGTAGGAGTTACAGTTATAGGAATAGATGTTCCACACGCACATATACATCTCGTTCCAATAACAACAGGCAAGGAGATTAACATGTCAAATCCTAAATTGAAGCTCGAACCTGCTGAATTTGAAGCGATAGCAAAGAAGATCGCAGAGAACTTCAAGTAAAACGATTTCCGGATGCATAGCACTGCAATACAACGAACCATAACCATGGCATTGGCCATGGTTTTGAGTTTCATGGCAGAGGCCCAAGACATCATAACCACAACGGGAGAATCTGTCGGTAAAGCCGACATCCTAGCCGTAGCGACATCCGATCCTATCTACTCGGTCAATCCATCGTTGATGAGTGGCGTAAGTAAAGGCGCTATCAGTGTATCGTGCGCCATGCCTTATGGCCTAAGCGAGCTCAAACAGATATCGGGCAAAGGAGTCGTCGAGACCAAACTAGCCAATGTGACAATGCAAGTCGCGCAAAGTGGCGACAAAGACAGTCACTCCACCCAACTAGGTGGTGGCATAGCCAGGTCGTTCGGTTTATGGTCAATGGGATTCGAGTACTATGCTCTGATACATACATTGACCGATAACCAGAAATACTCCACCTCATTCTCGCGCATTGGCTTGCACTTCACTCCTAATGACAGATGGCTCATCTCCGTTGCGCTGCACAGCATCGCCGAAACCCAGAAGATGGGCGGTGAAGCAGCCTTCATCGACGCAGAACATGCCCTCGATCCGATGTATGCAAAAGCCCTCGGCGTCAACATCAACGATCTGCTGGTCTCCCAGCCCGACTGCGGCGAAGACGCACTGGAAATCACCGATGCGCTTGTCCGCTCCGGCGCCATTGACGTGGTCGTTGTCGACTCCGTTGCGGCCCTCGTTCCCCAGCAGGAAATCGACGGTGACATGGGTGCAAACCATGTCGGTCTGCAGGCAAGACTGATGAGCCAGGCACTGCGCAAGCTGGCGGGCGCTATCTCCAAGACCAACTGTGTGGTCGTCTTCATCAACCAGCTGCGTGAAAAGGTCGGTGTGGTCTACGGCAATCCCGAAGTCACCACCGGCGGTAAAGCGCTGAAATTCTATGCCTCCGTCCGTATGGATGTCAGAAAGACCGAGAACCTGAAAAACGGCGACGAAGTCTACGGCAACCATGTCAAGGTCAAGGTCGTGAAGAACAAGGTCGCGCCCCCCTTCCGTGTGGCAGAATTTGATATCCTCTACGGCAAGGGCATTTCCAAGTCCTCCGAGATCGTGGAGATCGGTACGGCTCTTGATATTCTGCAGAAGAGCGGTTCCTGGTTCTCCTACAACGGCGACCGCATCGGACAGGGCAAGGACAATGTCCGCGTCTATCTGGAAGATCATCCCGAGCTGATGAAAGAGATCGAAGACAAGATCAAGGCGCAGTCCGCATCCCTTGACAACATCGAGGAACAGGACGAAGAAGACGAGGATGAAGACGTCGACGGCGTTCTGGAAGACGAAGAAGATGATTTCCAGATCAAGCTGACCGACATTGACGGCGAATGATTTTCATTACGGTTACCGGTGTTGAGACGGCGGAAAACGCCAAAGGGCGCTTTACTTTCTCCGTCTCCATCACCTCCGGCGAACATGAAGAGAAGAACGAGATCACCGTCTTCCGCTATTTTCTCAAAAAAGAGCCTTTCTCCGGCAGTATTCCACAGGCTGGGGATTCTCTGAGCTCAGAAAAATACGAAGCGCTTCTGGCAGCCGGAGAAGCTACCGCGGCCACGGTGAAAGCGGTGGGACTGCTTGCCTACGGCGACCAGACGGCGAAGAAGCTGCGGGAAAAGCTGCATCAGAAGAAATTTTCCAAAGAAGCGGCGGCCTCCGCTGTAGAATTCTGCGTGGAAAAGCGTTACATCCGTGAGGATGAACAGCTGAAGCGTCTGATGGAGCTTCTCTGCGAAAAAAAGAAATACGGCATCCGGCGGATCAAGCAGGAGGTCTACGTAAAAGGCTTCTCAGAGGACGCGGTGAAAAGCGTCTGGGAGGACACCCTTGAAACCCTTGATTTTGATGCGGCCCTTGACAGCCGTATGGAAAAACTGGGGTTCTCCGCCTTTGAAACACCGGAAAAACAGAAAAAAACAACAGCCTCCCTGCTCCGTTACGGATTCACACAGGATGAAATCCTCAGGGCATACAAAAGGCTGAAAAACTCATAACGATTTTTGAGGTTACAATTATCATGAAAAAGAAGTCTAAAATCGGGTTTATCTCCCTTGGCTGCCCGAAGAATCAGGTCGATACCGAGGTCATGCTGGCAGAGGTCGTGAAGGCCGGTTACGAGATCACGCCGGACGATACCGAAGCGGATAGCGTGATCATCAACACCTGTGCGTTCATCCAGAGCGCAAAGCAGGAGGCCATTGACAACATCCTTGACGAAGCATGGCTGAAAAAGAACGCCAATCTGAAAGGCATCATCGTCACGGGTTGTCTTGCCCAGCGCTATAAGGATCAGGTCTTTGACGAGATGCCCGAGGTCGATGCGGTTCTTGGCGTCGGTTCCATCCACCACATCGTGGAAGCCATCGAAGCCGTGGAGCGAAAGCGCCGTTATTCTTCTTTTGATGATATCACCGAGATGAAGGCCGGCGGCGACCGTGTCGTCACAACGCCCGAATATCTCGCCTACTTAAAAATTTCCGAGGGCTGCGACAACCGCTGCACCTACTGCGCCATTCCCCTGATCCGCGGCGGCATGCACTCCCGCCCCATGGAGGACCTTGTGGCGGAGGCAAAGGAGATGGAGGGTCTCGGTGCGAAGGAACTGGTTCTCATCGCACAGGACACCACCGCCTACGGACGGGATATCTACGGCGCACCGAAGCTGGTGGACCTCATCCGTGCCATCACGAAGGAGACCACGATCCCGTGGATCCGCGTGCTCTACTGCTATCCCGACAAGATCACGGACGAACTGGTGGAGGAATTCCGCACCAATTCCCGCCTTGTCAAGTATATTGACCTGCCGGTGCAGCATCTCTCCGATAAAATTCTCAAGCGCATGAACCGCAAGGGCGATTCAAAGACCATCTTTGAGGCGGTTGCAAAGCTGCGCAGCGTGCCGGGCATGATCATCCGCTCCACCTTCATCGTCGGTTTCCCCGGCGAGACGGAGGAAGATTTCAATATTCTCTGCGAGGGCGCAAAGAAGCTGGACTTTGACCGTGTCGGCGTGTTTACATACTCCCGTGAAGAAGATACCCCCGCTTATGACTTTGAAGATCAGATCGACGAGCAGGTCAAGCAGGACCGCATGGACATTCTCATGCGGGAGCAGGCCGACAGAAGCCGTGCCAAGGCGGAAGCGATGATCGGCAAGACCGTCACCGTTATGGTCGAAGGCTTTGACGCTGTCTCCGAGAACTATTTCGGCAGAACCTACGCTGACGCTTACGACATCGACGGTAAGATTTTCTTCTCCAATCCCATCGGCAAACAGCGCTTTACGGAAGGTCAGTTCGTTTTAGTCAAGGTCGAGGACTGCTACGACGACTATGATCTGGTCGGTTCCGCAGTCAACGCATCTCTGTAAAGGCGGAGCGTCACGTAAAAGACGCAGAAAGGCAGTATACAAATCATGAATTTACCGAATAAACTGACGCTTGCCCGCGTCATTATGGCGCCTCTTGCAATGATTTTCGTTCTTTACCCCATCGGCGGTGAAATCTGCGCGCGGATCATTGCGGCAACGATCTTTTTACTCACCGCGATTACGGACATGCTGGACGGCAAGATCGCACGGAAATACAATCTCATCACCAATTTCGGTAAGTTTATGGACCCGCTGGCGGACAAGTTCATGGTGATCGGTGTCTTTGTGACGATGTGCGCATCCGACATGTATGCTCATTTCCGTCCTGTCCTCACCTGGTGTACCCTGATCGTCATCCTGCGGGAGCTTGCGGTCACATCCCTGCGGCTTCTGGTGGCGTCTTCCGAGCAGAAGATCGTCGTCCCGGCAAACTGGCTTGGCAAGGTCAAGACCGTTCTGCAGATCGTCTGCATCATGACCCTCATGCTGGAGCCGATCGTCATTCCCTTCGCCTTTGATAAGATTCTCATCCTCTCCTGGCTCACCATGGCACTGATGACCATCATGACCATCTGGTCCGGCGTGAATTATCTCAAGGCTTATCTTGGGTTTGTGAATCCTAATGACTGATTTTTCATGGTAATATTTAAGCCATCCGGCAGTGTCGGATGGCTTTTTTGCTGTCAGAATACTTCAGATTGTCTGCTTTGCAAGGCTTTCGCAGTCGGTCCATTCCACGATGTCCCCGAGATAACGGTTGATGCGGGAAGCTGCAATTTCAAGCGCTTTCAGTCCGGCACGGGAGCCGTTTGAGAACAGAGACTGCCAATGAACATAAATGGATGGCAGAGCGTCGATCGCAAGGGCATCGGGAACAGCGCCGTGCAGACCGTCTTTTGTGATGATGCGGTCGGCAAGGGAGGAAAGATAGCTCTGTGTCAGATCACTTGCCGGAACGTCGATGGTGGACCAGAATACATCCCCTGCTGTTGTGGGGACGGAGACGCAGCGGCGTCCATCCTCTTCAAATTCCACCCATGCTCCGGCTCCGGATTTACCGATCCGTGAGCGAAGACAATACCAGGAAAGCGGCTCTTTCCAGACACGGTAAACAGCATCGGAGACCGCTGCGGCATATTCGTGTTCATGCTCAATGCCGAAGGACCAGGGGGAAGTTGCGCCGACGGCATGGAAACCGGCATCTTTGAGCATCTGCAGGGCTGCTTCAATGTATGCGGAGAGCGCTTCCCGATTCTGTGAGGATGCCCATTCCATTTCGTTTATGGAAAGGAAGGAACCGTCCGCAAGATTCACGGCCTTGTGGTGGGTCAGCATCTCCGGCGTTATGGAAAAACGCTCTGTCAGACGGCTTTTCACAGTATCGAGCCAGTCCGCAATCTCATGATCCGGGAACGCGGGAAAGCCGTTTATGATATCACCACAGCAACCGGCCATGGGGATGATGCTGAATTTGCCGCGCAGATTCTCTTTTTCTGCAAGGTCGCAGAACTCATAAAGAAAATCATTGGGAATATCTGGGACCAGAATCGTCCCTGCGGGTGTGCATCTTGCTGCCGATTTGATACGGTAGGCATCATGAACGCGCGGTGCGGAATCATTCACAACCAGATAGATGGGCTTTTTTTTCATGACGGCGTTCCTCCATTCTCGTCGGATGCGGGATGATGCGTGGGTTCTTCGGTGCTTCTGTTTTTCGCTTCTTTGATATAGTCCCTCGGCGGGAGACCAAAATGCTGACGGAACAGCTTGGAAAAATACAGCGTATCACTGAAACCGGACTGAACAGCGATCTCTTTGACGCTGTAGATGCCGCGGTCAATCAGTCGTCCGGCACTTGCCAGACGGAGATCAATCAGATACTGGGCAAATCCGACGCCGAAGGTATCCTTGAATTCATGGGATAAGTACTTGTAGTTATAAGAGAATATGTCGCTGACCTGTTTCAGATCCAGTGTTGGTTCCGTATAATGGCAGTCGATATACTGCCTGACGTGCAGCATGCGCTTGGAATAGTCTTTGTAGTTCTTTGAAATGATTGCTTCTTCATGGGAACTGCAGATATAGGAGAAAGAGTAAAGAATGATGCCGTTTACCGCAAGGTCGATGCCTGCTCCTTTGATTTCTGCCGTTTTTTCCCAGAGGGGAATGAGATCTTCAAAACCATCCCAGACCGGCATGGTATCTCTGTAATGGATGCGATCAAGGAAGGCATCTGCCTGGGTCCCGGTAAAGGAAACATAGAAATACTGCAGGTCCCAGACGTTCTCGATGCGGTAGGGATGATTCGGAATTTTCAGAAGCAGCGCGCCGCGGTAGAGCGGAAAAGCTCCCTGCGGTGTGTCTAAAATGCCCTCGCCGCCGATGATCAGATACAGGCTGTAAAAGGTGTCCATGGTCTGCTTTGTTGTTGTGGGAGTGGTTTCTTTGGCAAAGGACAGCGCTGTCAGATTAAGGTCGTCGCTGATGGACGGGATGAATGTATGAAAGCTTTCGTCTGGCATGATCGTCTGCTCCTCTCTGGATTTCCCTATATGCAATTATAACCCACAATATCTGAAAAGTCAATAAAACTGATGGAAATTTTACATACAGACAGAGAATTTTTCCATATCAAATAGGAATCATGTATGTTATAATACATACAGTAAAACCCATTGTCTACTAATAAATCAAACGAAAGGAAGAAAATCATGAAACTCAGAAGAATTGCAGAGACCGTTCTCTGCACCGCGCTCCTCGCATCCCTCGCTGTTCCCGCATCCGCTGCCTCCTATGTTGCAAAGGCTCCCGACGGCGCTCTCCCGGCCGGAACCCTGATCTACTATGAGGACTTTGAAGGCATCACCGCAAACGACACCGAATCCACTCTGAAGGCCATCAACTGGTCCAAGTCCGAGAATTTCAGAGAATTCACCGCTGAAATGTCCATCGTAGACGGCTGCCTGCACACTGATAACCTCGATGCTACCGTCGGCGGTTCCAACGACTCCTACGCATGGGTCCTCGACAATGACTACTGCGCAGAGTTCGTCAAGCATCCCTACACCTATCAGTATGATGCAACCCTGCTGGATGCAGAAAACGACTACCGTTATCTGTCTGTCCTGCTCAACTACGACGGTATGAACAACTACAACACCGTCGACGTCCGTATGCGCGGTATCGGCTACAACCAGTACCGTGAAGGCGACGGCACATGGGTTCACTACGACGAAATGATGTCCTACACCGACGATACTGCAATCTGCAAGGTCCTCTATGACATCGACTACGAGGAAGGCCAGTACGCAATGCAGAACAAGACTTTCACCATCAAGGTCGAAGTCGATCCCGAGAAGGGCTGCAATGTTTATGTCAACAATATCCTGTTCTCCCAGATGAACCAGAACACCGAGCACTGGGCTGATCAGTGCGCTTACGGCAACGCAATCGCATTCAAGACTTCCACCAAGCTGCTCTCCAACTTCGATAACTTCATGATCTGGGCAGGCACCGGTGTTCAGCCCGATCTGTCCGTTCTGACCCCTGTTGTGGAAGAGACCCCCGCAGATGACGCTGTCATCGCTGATGCTCCCGCAGCAGAAGACAATACCGCTGCTCCCGCTCCCACTTCTCCCAAGACCGCTGACGCAGGTGTTGTCGGCGCAGCAGCAGTTCTTGCACTGGCTGCAGCTGTTGTTCTGAAGAAGAAGCACTGAGATCATCTGATCCGGAGCAGATAAAAACGGAATAACAAAGAAAAACGGCAAGGCAGGTCCCATTCTCCGGGATTCTGCTTTGCCGTTTGATTTTTATACAGGCTGTGGAAAACTTTTTATAGAAGATCAAGAATATCTGCGGGCGTTTCTGCGATCAGCGCGGGGTCTGCGCCGTGCTGTAAAAGAAATTCTTTTCCGCGGAAGCCCCATGCGCAGCCGATACACGGAATACCGGCGTTTTCTGCGGTGAGAAGGTCCACATCGGAATCTCCCACATAGATGCAGCTCTCCTTTTTCACGCCGAGCTCCTCCATGGCTGCAAAGACGGAGGCAGGATCAGGCTTCTTTTTGATGCCCGCAGCTTCGTTTTCGCCGATGGCAACGGGAATGAGATCGCCGAAATAGGTTCTGTTCAGCGCTTTGACCGCAGCATCGAATTTGTTTGAGATCACGGCGGTCTTTACTCCCCTGTCATGGAGCGCACGGAGCAGATCAGGAATACCGGGATAGGGCGCGGTCTTGTCTTCGTTGTGGGCGGCGTAGCGCTCTTTGAAGATCGCAAGGGCGCGGTCGGTATCCTCCGGGGAGGTCCCCGTGGGGACGGCGCGTTTCATCAGCATGGCAACGCCGTTGCCCACATACATGCGGATTTCGTCATAAGTGTGGGCGGGATAGCCCATCTCATGCAGCGCATAATTGACAGCATCGGCAAGGTCTGCAAGGGTATCGAGCAGCGTCCCGTCAAGATCAAACAGGACTGTGGAAAATTTTTTCTGCATGGAAGTTCTCCTTATCAGAGCGTGTTCGCGCGGTCGGCGATGTTCTTACGGAAGTTGATGATCTCGTGGGTGTACTCTTCGTTCATGAAAGAGGAAGTCACGATGAAGTCCGCCGTGGCGCGGTTATTGGCGATCGGAATATCATAGACCTGTGCGATGCGGAGGAGCGCTTTCACGTCCGGGTCATGGGGCTGTGCGGCGAGAGGATCGGAGAAGAAGATCACAAGGTCGATCTTGCCGTCGACGATGCGTGCGCCGATCTGCTGGTCGCCGCCGAGGGGGCCGGAGTTGTAGCCTCTGACGGGAAGTCCGGTCTGCTCCGCTACCATGCGGGCGGTGGTTCCCGTGCCGCAGAGGAAGTGACGCTCTAAAATTTCTTTGTTCTTCTTGCACCAGTCGATCATTTCGTGCTTTTTGCTGTCGTGTGCGATGAGGGCGATGTTTTTCTGACGGTCAATCGTCATGGAAATGCTTTCGTTTTCAAACATGGATTTTGTCCTTTCTTTATGCAAATTCCTTTCGGATGGGTGTGACGGAAATAACGGCTTTTTTGTCGGTATCGTAGGTAAAAAGTGCGCCGCAGAGGGTGATGGGACCGTCGGCGATTTCAAAGCGGACGGGCATTTTCGCGGTCATCTTTTCGATGATCATCTCACTTTTCACGCCGAGGATGCTGTTTTCGGGACCTGTCATGCCGAGGTCTGTGATGTAGCCGGTTCCCTTGGGGAAAATCTTCGCATCGGCTGTCTGGACGTGGGTATGGGTGCCGAAAATGATCTGGATGCGTCCGTCAAAGTAGTTGGCAATAGCAAGTTTTTCGCTGGTCGCCTCTGCGTGGAAGTCGAGGGCGGCAAAATCGTAGCGGCCTTCCTCGCGTTTCAGAATCCTGTCGATGACGGCGAAAGGGGATTCGAGGGCATCGAGGAAGATCGTACCCAGTGCGTTTATCACAAGCATCCTCCAGCCGCAGACGTCGCAGTACGTATAGCCGCTGCCGGGGCAGACGGGGGGATAGTTGGCGGGCCGGATGATCTTCTGCTCGGTGTCGAGATACTCCTTGATCTCCTTTTTCTGCCAGACGTGGTTGCCCGTGGTGATGACGTCGGCGCCGGAAAAGAGGATCGTTTTTGCCGAGGCTACGTCAAGACCGTTGCCCACTGCCGCGTTCTCGCCGTTGACGATGACCGCGTCGGCGCGGTACTCTTTCCGAATCTGCCATAGATTTTTTTCGATGATGCTCACAGCCCCCGGCCCAACAATGTCGCCGACGGCTAAAATCTGTAATTTGCTCATGAAGATCCTTTCGGGGAATTTTTTTGTTTTATCCTGGTTTCTGCCCTCGGCCTGATTCTGTTTTCATCCGGCTCCGATGGGTGACCGGCAAGGGCTTTGCGGTCGCCCTTGCATGCTTCGCACGCTGCGCACGCTGCGCAGGCTTTCTAACCTGATCAGTGCTGTTTCGGGGGATCACGACGGGAGCAAGCCCACGCCCTACAGTGGGACCGACTGCAGATTCATGGTGCTGGGTTTACCCAAATATCCATCAAAAGATAGATATCACGCTCTATTTCAAAAATTTTCCGATTCGCCGAAGGCGAATCAAAAATAATGTCGTGCCAAAGTCAGCGCACAAAGTCGTCAGCCAAGGAGTGGGGGTGGTGGGGGGAAAACCGAAATATCATCTTCCGCTTAACTCATCTGGGGGAGGAAGGGGGAGAAACTTCGGCGTTTGAGATGGTTCTCCCCCTTCCTCCCCAAAGAAGAACCCTCAATATAAACCATCGGGCTGCTATCATTTATGAGAGCAGCCCGAATCGTTTTCATTTTATTTCGCGTAATCAATCGCGCGGCTCTCACGGATAATGCTGACTTTGATCTGACCGGGATATTCAAGCTCGGTTTCGATCTTCTTCACAATATCTCTTGCGACGAGCACCATCTTTTCGTCCGTGACCTCTTCGGGCTTGACCATGATACGGATCTCACGGCCGGCCTGAATTGCAAAGGACTTGTCGACACCGGGGAAGCTGTTGGCAATTTCTTCCAGCTTCTGCAGACGCTTGATGTAGTTCTCCAGATCTTCGCGTCTTGCGCCGGGTCTTGCGGCAGAAAGGTCATCGGCAGCGTCAACGATCATGGCAACGAGGGTCTGAGGCTCCACGTCTCCGTGATGCGCTTCAATGGCGTGAATGACTTCTTTGTTTTCTTTGTACTTTCTTGCAATATCAACACCCAACTGCACATGGGAGCCTTCGACTTCCTGCGTGAGCGCTTTTCCGATATCATGCAGAAGACCTGCACGTTTTGCAAGAACAGTGTCCGCACCCAGCTCATCAGCGATCATGCCGGAAAGCATGGCAACTTCAATGGAGTGGTTGAGGACATTCTGACCGTAACTGGTACGGAATTTGAGCCGTCCGAGCAGACGGACAAGCTCGGAATTGATGCCGTGGATGCCGACTTCAAAGACGGCACGTTCACCGGCCTGCTTGATGATGGAATCCACCTCACGGCGGGACTTCTCCACCATTTCCTCAATGCGCGCGGGATGGATACGGCCGTCGGCAATGAGTTTTTCCAGAGCCAGACGGGCGACCTCGCGGCGGATGGGGTCAAAGCTGGACAGGGTGATGGCTTCGGGCATATCGTCGATGATGAGATCAACGCCCGTCAGCGTTTCGATGGTACGGATATTGCGGCCCTCGCGTCCGATGATGCGGCCCTTCATTTCATCGTTGGGCAGGTTGACGACGGAAACCGTCGCTTCGGAAACCAGATCAGCGGAAAGACGCTGAATGGCGAGGGTGATGATGTTGGTTGCTTTAACGTCCGCTTCTTCCTTTGACTGCTGTTCGATCTCGATGACACGCTTGGCGGCCTCAATGCGCGCTTCTTCCTCAATGCGGGAGACGAGCTCACTCTTGGCGTCGCTGACAGTCAGACCGGAGATACGCTCCAGCTCGGTGAGTTCCCGTGCTTTCAGTTCTTCCAGCTGCTCGGCAGCTTCCGTGTTCTCTTTGATCTTTTTGTTCAACGTTTCTTCCTTGCGGTCGGCGGCTTCGTGCTTGCGCTCCAGAGCCTCTTCACGCTGTGCGTTCTTGCGTTCAATACGCGAGATTTCCGCGCGGCGTTCCTTGATCTCCCGTTCGGATTCGTTCTTTGCACTCAGAATTTCTTCCTTGGCTTCGATCAACGCTTCTTTCTTCTTTGCCTCTGCGTCCTTGGCTGCTTCATCGAGGATGCGCTTTGCTTCCTCTTCGGCAGAACCGATAGCGGCTTCGCCGTCTTTTTTACGGCGGTTGTAGCCTCGCTTGTCACCGACAAACAGGCCGAGGGCAAGAAAAAGAATACCAGCAATCAGGGCGGTAATGACATAGTACATGTTTATACCTCCGTGATTTAATATAAAGTTTTCTTGTAGGGGAAAGCTACGATATGGGACGATGCAGAAAGCGGGTCACGACAGGAAAAAGAGTTCCGTTTCACTTTTTTCCCGCAAATGCCCAGACTACTCGGCATTGTAGCATATAATAACATATCTATTGTATACAATTTTTGATGAAATGTCAAGGGGTTTGGGGGAATTTTATAGCCGAAGGAGGATTTTCGGGTTACAGTTCAGCCGAATCTCTGCTCTCGGCTTGATTTTTGATGTTTATCGGCTCCCAGGGGTGACCGGCAAGGGCTTTGCGGTCGCCCTTGCATGCTTCGCAGGACTTCCAATCTTTGTAAATTTTGAAAAACCGAAAAATGCAATGCTTCCGGTTTCTGCCGGAGACTTCCGCCCCATTTTCAGCCAAGGAGCGGGCGGCAGGGGTACCTGAAAAGCATGGTGTCCATCAGACCCGTCTGGAGATGGCGGGGAGAAACTTCGGCGTTTGAGATGGTTTTGGCATGCAAAGCATACCGTATCCCCCTCCCTTGTATATGATGAACTCCATTTTTTTCATCATAAACAAAGAGAGGAAGCCTCGCGAAGCATGCAAGGGCGACCGCAAAGCCCTTGCTG
>JAKSPR010000049.1 GCA_024404655.1 Clostridia bacterium
AAGTATGGCAAAGTAGCGCAAATTAGCGCATTTTACAGTGATTTAGGAGGAAGTATGAAACCAACGAGAGTGCTTTTCGTGTGCCACGGCAACATCTGCCGCAGCCCCATGGCTGAGATGATCTTCCGCGCTCTCGTCAAAGCCGAAAACCGTGAAAAAGACTTCTTGATCGCCAGCGCTGCCACCAGCACCGAGGAGATCTGGAACGGTATCGGCAATCCCGTTTATCCCCCCGCAAAAAGAGAACTTGAACGCCATCATATTCCCTGCACCGACCACAGAGCCACACAGATGACAAAGGCAGACTACAAAACCTACGATCTTCTCATCGGTATGGACAGCGCTAATGTCCGCAATATGCTTCGCATCGCAGGCGGCGACCCGGAGCACAAGATCCATAAACTCATGGACTATACCCCCCGCGGCGGAGACGTCGCCGACCCATGGTACTCCGACCGCTTCGATATCGCTTTCAAAGATATCTATGACGGCTGTGAGGCACTGCTGCAGGGGCTGCGGATTTAGGAATCCATCCGATATACCAAAACTCACCCGGCGCACCGGGTGAGTTTTTCTATTTATCTGTTTTTCATCGCCTGTTATCGTGCCATCAGCGTCAGTGTCTGGGTAGAACCGTAGTTGACCGAGACATTGTACGCAACCGTCACACGGTAGTCTCCCACCGCTGCTTTGATCTGAGCAGTGGTGAATGTACAGCTCTTTGCAGACGTTTTCTGAATCGCGCGCAGATAGAAAATCTGCTGCGTCAGTTTTGACAGGGACACGCCGGGCGCATTGACAACAATTTTCAGCTCCGCTACTTTGCCCACATGGTAGGTGACACTTCCCGTCTCATCTGCCCGCACAATCACACTGCGGAAAACTTCATCTTCATACAGTGCATACTTGGACGGCAGATTCTGGCTGACGGCATTACTGATCTCTGCTGCATAGAATGTGCAGCGCTGACCGGCAATAACATTTTTTTCCAGGTTCACGGTACCGACTGTATTGTTTCTGTAGTCTACGAGGGATACAACAAGCGTTCTCGTCTCCATCGGGATTTCGGGAACATCAGGTTCTTCACCACCCACATCGGGATCTTCGGGTTCGGTACACATCGCCAGCGCCGCAGCTGTATCTGCAGCTTCCAGAGGCATCAGCCCCGCGTGGAGATCTTCGCAGAAGGTGATACCGGAAAGCACCAGCATCCCCGGACCGATGTTATAAATCGTCACAGGCGTATCAGTATCATCATACCAGAGATCGGGATCGTAGAACATGGTCGTTTCGCTGCAAATCACAGCAAAGCCATTATTGACGATCACCGCCGCTTCACCGCCCATGGAGCGCGCCATCAAACGGATATTACCCTCTGCGCTGATATGAAGGGTCAGAGCCTGTCCGGGTGCAAGACGGATGTCTCCGTTCGGAGCTCCCGTCATAAGACCCATATTATTTGTCATATCCCATCCGGTCACAGCCAGAATTGCATTTTCTCCTGGTACCTGATTTTCCTCGGAAGAATCAAGGTAAGAAGGAGTGAAGTCTGCAAAGGAAATGTCGATCCGACGGTCTTCCTTATCTTCAAGATAAGCATTTTCCACGATATTGGCAATCACACCGTATACACGGAAGCCGTCAATTCTGACAGGAGCCGCAGAAACGGATTCCATTTCCAGCGTATAGCTGCCGCGGGGAAGATCACGGATTTCCGCAATCCGCACACTGCGCTCTGTACCGCCCACAAGTGCCGCATACACCGGATCCAGTACCGTATCCGCCAGAACCGCTGCTACAGCATTGTGATCTGTATCATAAACGGTCATCTGAACCGAACCGGTTTCCGCGGTGCAGACTGCATAGACATCTACACCGGAACCGAAGAAGGTAAAGGAGGCTGTATCGGAAAGAACACCATCCGTATCAGGCATCATCGGAATCGAATCATCGTCATAGAACCGCATATAAGCAACATCGTTGCCATAGACGATACCGGAATTATATCTGCCGTCACCGACCAGATGATTCTCCTGTCCGACAGAACCCATAGTTCCGCCGGAAAGACCGTCTGCAAAGCCTTCTTCGTAATAGATATTCGTTGCCGGGAAAACACCCACATGGAAGACCTGCGGTGCAAAGCCAAGATATTTAATGTAAATTGTAAGAATCTCAATATTATCGAGCGTCTGTTCCGGTGTATATGTGAGAATCCCGGATGCTCTGTCCAGCGTAAAGGAACCATATCTTCCACCTTCCAGGGCAACATCCAGAATCTCCGCTCTCGGAACGGTAAAGTCACTCAGTTCAAAACAGATCGGCAAACCGAAATCGTAAAGATATTCCTGGATAAAGCATGCTTTGTTGATCTTATAGAAGACCGTCATGACCTTGCCGTCGTCGGAAATCTCCGCACCGTTGTAAATATACAGTCTCGGATCATAATGATGGGTTGCAGAGGTCTGGTCTGCAATGCTGGTCTTGAAGCGCTGATTGACACCCAGCACATTGCTGACCCCAAGGCCACTGATGTCGTACCGCGGTACGATCATACCGTTCGGATAACGGAAACTTGTTGTGTGAAGGATGACAGACGCCCCCGCTTCATTTACCACGCTGTCATAGAAGTGGCTGGACGAGACTGTGAAACTCGGCGCCGACCGGAACTGCAATATGATACGTCGCGCCGGGGATTTCCATACCGTAGACTTCATCATAGCACACAACCGTCAGCAGCTCTTCCGTTTCCGCAGCACGGATATACACACGGAGCAGAATGCTGTCATTGTTCTGGTTCCATGTCAGATTGTCATAGACTGCAGTTGTTCCCGGAACATCGGCACGGTTCATGATGGTAACAGTACCGTCTTCAAAGGTAACATAGGCAGAATCATCACCATTTTCGTCCCAGATGACCGTTTCGTTGTCGTTCCACGCAAAGCCGGAGACATTGACCGTCTGACCGGTCACTGTGCGCTGCATGGAACCTTTTTCCGCCGTGACCTGCCAGACCCTGTATTCATCAGAGTCGATGATGACCGCAGTACCGATGCCGCGGGCTGCGCTGGAAAGACCAAACAGAAGCGTAGTATCAGTCAGTCCTGCGTCAACAGCTGCCGGAACGGTTGTGCCGTCCTCATAGACAATCATAACAGACAGAGAAACCACACTGTTGTCAGGACGATAGCCCCAGCTCTGTCCGCTCTTAAAGCCCCAGTCGGCCAGTGCTACATGAACTTCATCCGCAAGATCTGTTTCTTCCATATAGTAGGAAACAAGCTGACATCCGTCAGGAATATCCGCCCAATGGATACGGTCTGAAGAATACTGCCAGAGACGATCATAATAGCGGATATAGACAAGTGCTTCGCCGCTGTTCGTCATATCCACAGCACTGTCTGTGGTCTGCTCTTCTCCGTTTGCCGGCATGAGCAGACGGGAACGCCAGTAAATGACCTCCACACCGTTTGTCTCTGTTACCGCATATTCCGGCAGGAGCTTTTTCAGTGTCTCACCGGCAACAGAGGAAACACCGGGGTCAGATGCATGAATCACTGCCGTTGAAGAACCATCTGCTGTAACGGGACTGTTTGTCTGCCAGAGTTCAAAGGTCTGCGGCATCACACGGTTTACGTCAAATTCGACGACCGCGATTGTATAGACGGCCGCTTTGTCGGTTACCGTGAATGTGCCAGGCTGATATGCGTTGATCGTCAGAGCACCATCGGCAAAGGTAACCGTAGCATAGCGGGTGTAGCCGGAACTGATCTGATAGGAACCGCGCATCGGCAGAACCAGTGCTTCACCGATGACAGCCTCACAGTCAATCTCCGCCATTTCAACGGTCACATGGAAGATCGTATCGCCGATCATATATTCGGTGGTACCGGCAGTCACGCCAAGGAAGGCAACCTCGGTCACAGCTGTCTGACCATAATCAGCTTCATAGAGATACCAGGTGCTGCCGATATCGGAAAAGCCGTCGGTCCAACCCGCAGCTTCATAGGAGTCACGGCCACCATAGATATTGAGATAATAAGTACCTGTAACATCCGAAATGGTGAACACACTGCCCATGGATGCGGTCAGACAGACTGTCTGGGTATCCGAATAGACCGCCGTACCGTTTCCGATGGTCAGATAGGCACCGTCACTGTTCCGGAAATAGTAACCGTTTGTATAACCGTCTGCACGGGTTGCCGTGAGAAGTACAGCTTCATCACTATCATCGGAGAGAACAATACGTGGAGAACCGCTGACCGACGTCATTCCAGCAGTCAGGACACGGTTTGTGTTGCTGACACTGCGCAGAAGATAGATACCGCCGTCCCTGACAACATCTGCTGCCGTTCCGCTTACGGTAATATCCCCGGTATTGACACCGCTCGTTGTCAGAATCACTTCTGCGATTTCGCTGTCACCTGCTTCTGTCACCGTCTGGACGCCTTCCATGATATACGGCTCCGAGGTTTCAAAAGCTGTCACGGTGATATCTGCTTCAGGAGCAGGCGGAGGAGGCGGCGGTGCGAATACATCGCTGTTCGCCGCTGCAAATCCCTCAATCTGTGCCATTACCTCGGTGGGATCATAGACTGCATAGGGTTCATCACACCAGGTACAGACCATACATCCGGCTACATCCATGATACCGGAGCTCATGACGCTGTTGTACGGTGTTCTTCCAATATTGGTAAGCGCTTTCGTAATTGTACAGCCGAGAGAACCCGTGCGTCCGACCACATAATACCAGTCGCCGTTGGTATTGACGATCTGGTGACCGCGCGCCGCAAGGTTCGCTGCACTCATACTCCGGTAGAAGTTCCAGCCGGAGGACCAGTATGCAACGGCAATATCCGTATCAAAGGTACCGCTGTTGACATTATTATTAAAGTAAAAACCGTCATTGAAGGCCATCGCTGTCATGCCCGCATTCTGGACAAGAGCAGCATAGCTGTTGACGAAATTGATGAAGTCGCCGTAATGTCCTGTGCTGACAAGACGTCCGAAACCCATACTGCCGGTTCTGTAGACGTCATTTGCATATTCATCACAGCCCATGTTGAATACCCTGCATCCTTTGGAGGCAAAGTATTCAATATAAAGAGAGAGAATTGCACGGGTGAAATCCACTGCATCCGCATTGGTGATATCCACGGTACGGGTGGAGGTCGCATAGGCGAAATTCTGACCGGAGAGAGTGTTCACCGCAGCAAGGATCGCATCCATGTGACCCGGTGCATTGACCAGCGGAATCACGGAAATGCCGCGTGCTGCTGCATAGGCGATAATCTCATCCATTTCGGATTCGGTCAGTTCATTGACATCACCACAGTCGTAATAGGAAAGGTTACCATCCTGAATGGCTGCGGTAACAGCAGTATCGGAATAGACAACGCCGCCGACGGTAATCGACATATCGTCGAGCAACAGACGGAGACCATCGTTGCCGACAGCAAGCTCCAGGCAGTTGTAGCCATTTGCTTCCAGCGCATCAATGATATCTTCGATCTGGGAAACGGAAAAATACTTTCTGCCGCAGTCAAGATGGAAGATTTTCAGAAGTTCTGTGGAATCCAGCGGAACACTCAGCAGTTTCGCTGTCGGGGTAATGATTTTCCGGCTGATTGCCGTTACGGATTTTTCAAGTTCCGGAATGGTTGGAAGTACACCTGTATCTTGGGATCCGATGTCCGGAAGATCTGTGTCTTCTTCGGACGTTACAGGCGCAGTACCCGATTGTATGGGTCCAATGCTGCCGTCGGTTACAGAACCAACGGAAAGCTTGGTCGATGCCGAAACACCGAATGTACCCATCACCATGATGACAGCCATCAGAACCGCGGTCAGTCTCAGGATGTTTTTCAATGTGGTTTCCTCCTGCTATATAATATTTCTCTGCAGTATTCTCCTTCTGTCCGGATGACGATATTGATCCGGCACACAGCGTGCTCAACTCATCACACTGCATACCGCTCCTCCAGGCTGGCATCTGATTATGCAGCCGAAATATGTCAAAACATGGCAGAATATGGTAGAATTTACAAAGTACGGCTTTATTATAGCATGGTGTTTCGGAAATAGCAAGACATTATTCTATGGTAATATTGCCAATATTTCACCTCATTTCATGCACATTTTGCTGTGTATAATTTGTCATATTTATCACTTAACTGTTTTTTGTTGTTTCATTTCTGTAGTATTTTTTGCTTTGCCGGTATTTCACTTTACCTTATCTATGATTTATATTCAAGTGTAAAAATATGCATTTCTATTCTCTCAGATTTTTTCAGATGTCCGGAAGGATGACGAACATACAATTCTTTTTCCACAAATTCCTCCCAAAAAGTTGACATTTCCATGCAGAAATGGTAAAATGATTCCGATAGGAGCCATGTACTCCGCAAAAGAAAATTCAAGTCATATAATAAGGAGAATAAGCTCATGAAAATGACACTCAGATGGTTCGGTGAGGGCTATGACAGCGTCACCCTCCGCCAGATCCGCCAGATCCCGGGCGTTGTCGGTGTGATCACGACCCTTTATAATCACCAGGCGGGCGAACTCTGGGAGAGAGACGAGATTCACGCGCTGCGCGAAAAAGTTGAGGCAGAGGCACTGGAGATTTCCGGTATCGAATCCGTCAATATCCATGATGACATCAAGATCGGTCTTCCCAGCCGCGACAAGTATATTGAAAATTACATCAAGACCCTTGAAAACCTCGGTGAAGAGGGCATCAAGATGGTCTGCTATAACTTCATGCCCGTCTTTGACTGGACCAGAACCAACCTCGCAAAGCCCCGTCATGACGGCTCCACCGTGCTTGCTTACGACCAGAAGGTCGTCGATTCCATCGACCCGCAGGTTTTCTTCAACCAGACCGACGCAAACTCCAACGGCTTCGTCATGCCCGGCTGGGAGCCCGAACGCCTCGGTCACGTCAAGGAACTGTTCGAGGCTTATAAGGACGTCACCGCCGATAAGCTGTTCGATAACCTCGTCTATTTCTTAAAGGCCATCATGCCCACCTGCGAAAAGTACGGCATCAATATGGCAATCCACCCCGATGATCCCGCATGGCCCGTTTTTGACCTGCCCCGCATCATCACCAATCAGGAGAATATCTTAAAGATGTTCAAGGCAGTCGACAGCCCCTATAACGGTCTCACCTTCTGTACCGGCTCCCTCGGTACCGATCTGAAGAACGATCTGCCGTCCATCATCCGCGCATGCAAGGGCAGAATCCATTTCGCCCATGTCCGCAACCTCCAGCACTTCCCGGACGGAACCTTCGAGGAAGCTGCTCACCTGTCCCGCGACGGCTCTTTTGATATGTATGAGATCGTCAACGCTCTCTATGATATCGGCTTCGACGGACCCATCCGTCCCGACCACGGCAGAACTGTCTGGGGCGAGGTCTGTATGCCCGGCTATGGTCTTTATGACCGTGCCATGGGCGCATGCTACATCAACGGCCTTTGGGAAGGCATCGAAAAGAGCACCCAGCGCAAGGCAAACCTGCTGTAAGTATCAAAACCCTACATTATATTATAACAATTCAGAAAGGATCCCATCATGCTGTATCTGAATGATAAAGCCCTTGCGGATAAGGCTGCATGGGCAGCTGCCGGTATCGGCATCCCCGCTTATGACCGCGCCGCAATGGTCGAGAAAACAAAGAAAAATCCCACATGGCTGCACTTCGGCGCAGGCAACCTGTTCCGCGCATTCCCCGCAGCCGTCGCTGACGCTCTGCTCTCTGCGGGTGTCCTCGATACCGGCGTCATCGCCGCAGAGGGTTTCGACTATGAGATCGTCGACCGCATTTATGCTCCCCACGATAACCTTTCCCTCGCCGTCACCCTCATGGCAGACGGCAGCGTCGGAAAGCAGGTCGTCGGCTCCGTGGCCGAGGCTGTCAAGGCAGACGACGCAGGTCTTGCCCGTCTTGCCGAGATCTTCACCGCTCCCTCTCTGCAGATGGTCTCTTTCACCATCACCGAGAAGGGCTACGCCGTGAAGAAGCCCGACGGCACCCTCTTCCCCGCCATTGAAGCAGACCTCGCCGCAGGTCCCGAGGGGGCCGGTACCTTCCTTGCACGTCTGACCGCCCTGATCTACAAGCGTTACCTCGCAGGCGCTCTGCCGCTGGCTCTCGTCTCCATGGATAACTGCTCTCATAACGGCGATAAACTGATGAATGCCGTCAAGACCATCGCATCCGCATGGGAGGAAAAGAATCTCGTCAATTCCGGTTTCTGCGCTTACCTCGCAGATGAAACCAAGATCGCATTCCCGATTTCCATGATCGACAAGATCACCCCCAGACCCGATGCGACTGTTGCAAAGATGCTCGAAGACGCAGGCTACGCCGATACCGAAACCGTCGTCACCTCCAAGAATACCTATATCGCGCCCTTTGTCAATGCCGAGAAACCCCAGTACCTCGTCATCGAGGATAAGTTCCCGGCAGGTCATCCCGCACTGGAAAAGGGCGGCATCATCTTCACCGCCCGCGAAACCGTCGATAAGACCGAAAAGATGAAGGTCTGCACCTGCTTAAATCCCCTCCATACAGGTCTCGCCGTTTATGGCTGTCTGCTCGGCTATACCCTCATTTCCGCAGAGATGAAGGACCCGGAGCTTGCCGCTATGGTCGATGTCATCGGCTATAAAGAGGGCCTGCCCGTCGTCGTCGATCCCGGCATCCTCTCCCCCCAGGCATTCATTGATGAGGTCGTCAAGGTCCGCCTGCCCAATCCTTTCATGCCCGACGCTCCCCAGCGCATCGCCACCGATACCTCCCAGAAAATGTCCGTCCGCTACGGCGAGACCATCAAGGCATACCTCGCAGCCGGTAAGGACGTAGGAGAACTCAAGGCCATCCCGCTGGTCATCGCAGGCTGGTGCCGCTACCTGCTCGGCCTTGATGATAACGGTGAACCGTTCACCATTTCCTCCGACCCGCTGCTCACAGAACTCCAGCCCTACCTCTCCCATATCGAAATGGGTAAATCCTGCCCCAAGTGCGTCCATAAGGCACTGGAACCCATCCTTTCCAATGCCAATATCTTCGCCGTCAACCTCTATGAGGCAGGCCTCGGCGAAACCGTGGAAAAGTACTTCCATAAGCTCATCGCAGGCCCCGGTGCCGTCAGAGCAGCGCTGAGGGAAGCTTTCACCGCGTGAGGAAACCGACATGCTGACAGCAAATGATATTTCCATCCGCGACCCGTTCATCCTCCCCGTCCCAGAGGAGCACGCTTATTACCTCTTCGGCACCACAGGCGCATTTGAAAGCCCGGAACATACCAAACTTCCCTGCTTCCGCGCTTACCGTACCGAGGACCTCGTGAACTTCGAGGAACCCGCCGTCGTCTTCAAGGGAAACCCGGATTTCTGGGCGACCCGCGACTTCTGGGCTCCGGAGGTCCATAAGATCGGCGGAAGATACTATATGTTCGCATCGTTCAAGTCCGATAACGCCTGCCGCGGCACACAGATTCTCGTCTGCGATACTCCGGCAGGAACGTATCAGCCGATCACGGAAACACCCGTCACCCCCCGCGATTGGGAGTGCCTCGACGGTACTTACTATCAGGATGATGAGGGAAACCCGTGGATCGTCTTCTGCCATGAATGGCTCCAGATCCATAACGGAACAATCTGCGCCATGCCCCTCACAAACGACCTGACACAGGCAGCAGGAGATCCAACCGTCCTGTTCCACGCGGCAGACGCCCCCTGCGCTCCCAAGGGCAGAGAGAATTACGTCACAGACGGTCCGTTCGTGTTCAGAATGGAGCACGGAAAACTCGGTATGCTCTGGTCCACAGGCATCCCGGGAACCGGCTATGCCCAGCTCCTCGCCACTTCCGACCATGGTATCCTCGGCCCGTGGAAACAGGCAGAAGATCCCGTTTTCATCAGCGACGGCGGCCATGGCATGCTGTTCACCACTTTTGAGAGCCAGAGAATGCTCACCCTCCATTCCCCCAACAGCTACCCCGAACACCCCCGCTTCTTCCCCATAGAGGAAAGAGACGGTACCTTGTATATCAAACAATAAAAAGGAGATTATGATCATGTTAAAAGGTATTCCTTCCATTATTTCCCCCGAACTGCTCAAGATCATGATGGAGATGGGCCACGGCGATGAGATCGTCATCGGCGACGGCAACTTCCCCGGTGCATCCATGGGCCAGCGCCTCGTCCGCTGCGACGGCCATGACGTCCCCACCCTGCTTGCCGCAATGCTGAAGCTGTTCCCGCTGGATACGTACGCAAAGCCCGTGTACCTCATGGAGAAGGTCCCCGGCGATACCGTTGAGACCCCCATCTGGGATACGTATGCAGAGATCATCAAGCCGTATACCAAGGAAGAGATGGAGCATATCGAGCGCTTTGCTTTCTATGAGAGAGCGAAGAAGGCATATTGCGTCATCCAGACCGGTGAATCTGCGCTTTATGCGAATATTATTCTCAAGAAGGGCGTCGTCACCGAATAATCACTGTCGGCTGTTGCTCCCAAAAAGTTTTGGTCAAGCTTTTTTCAAAAGCTTGCAGTTTCCAAAGGCAGCGCCTTTGGTCGCCGCCCGCAGGCGGCGAAACACCCTGACGAAACAAAAGCGCTATTTCTCTTTCGATTCCCATGTTTTCGCCTTCGGCGAAAACGTTCTCTTCTTTTCAAGAGAAAAAGAGAAAGGAATAACCTCCCTTTTTATCCTATCTCATTTTATCCAACTCCCCCGTCCCAATCACCCTTTACGCTCTTCCCATCCCCCAAGAAAGCGAGGTGCCCATCGCCCAAATGAATCTCATCGAAATGCTTTTTGCCAAAAAGGCCCCGGAGGACCCGGAGATCATGCGTCTGACCGAATCCGATAATGACGCAGAGACAGCCCTCATCCTCGGTATCTTAAAGGATAATAACATTCCTTGCTACGCAAAGGATAAACGCGCAGGCAGCGCGGCAAGACTGTATACCGGATTTTCCATATCGGGCAGCGCGATCTATATCCGCCGCAGCGATAAGGAACAGGCAGAAGAACTCCTCCGCGTCATCCGAACCCCCGATGATGAGACCGATGAGGACGACAGCACCGACGGGGAAACCAACCAGTAAAAACAGCCGGAACAGGTCCGGCAGTCATATAACCCAAAATAATCTATATTTATGGAGGATCATCACTATGGAAAAAGTTAAGGCAGCGCTGATCGGCTGCGGCGGCAGAAACGGCGTACACTATCAGAAGCTCTCCGTCATGGAGGACGTTGATCTGATCGCTTTCTGCGACATCGAGGTCGCAAAGGCACAGGCAATGGCAGATAAGTACGGCTCCGGCAAGGTCTTTGATAACTATAAGACCATGCTTGATGAAGTCACCCCCGACGTCATCTTCATCGCCGTCCCCCCGCACCAGCACGGTGAAATCGAGAACGCCATCATCGACCGCGGTATTCCGTTCCAGGTCGAGAAGCCCATGGCTCTGGACTACTCCGTCGCAGAAGCCATTGCAAAGCGCGTCGAGGAAAAGGGCCTGCTCACCAACGTCGGTTTCCAGGATCGTTTCCAGAACCTCACCGAGATCATGAAGGATTTCGTCACCGAGCATAAGCCCGCAGTCGTCAGAGGCTCCTGGCTTGGCGGTATCCCCGGTGTGTGGTGGTGGAGAAAGCAGGAGACCTGCGGCGGTCAGATCGTTGAGCAGAATATCCACCTGTTCGACCAGCTCCGCTTCCTCTTCGGCGAGCCCGAAAACGTCTACTGCGCTTCCACCAACGGTATGGTCACCGAGGAAGAATACAACATGCCCGGTTATAACCTGGATATGGACTTCTCCTCTGCTGTCATGAAGTTCAAGAACGGCGTCGTTGCGACCCTGTTCACCGGCTGCTACAATAAGCCCGGCGCAAAGGTCACCAACGGTATGACCGTTTACTGTAAGGACGGTACCCTCGAATATGCACTCCGCTCCACGCTGGATGTTTACACCGCAGAGGGTTCCACCCACTACGACAGAGGCGAGGAACAGACCGGCATCATGGACCGCGTCTTCATCGACGCCATCAAGACCGGCGACGGTTCCAAGATCCGCTCCCCGTATTCTGATGCGCTCAAGTCCCTCAAGCTGACGCTGGCATGCAATGAGTCTGCCGCAACCGGCAAGCTGATCGAACT
>JAKSPR010000005.1 GCA_024404655.1 Clostridia bacterium
GAAGCGGAATATCTGCACAACATCGAACCTCTGATGCGGGATGAAAACGGCAATCCCACCTGGCGTGCCGGATATCATGCCATTCAGTATCTGACCCATGATCTCGGTCCCCTGCTTTACATTCTTGGCGACCGCTGTGTCTCGGCAAGTGGCTTTGCACCGGATATCAATCCGCTGGAAGGGCTTTCCACGGGCACACCGAATGAAGTCGCGATTTTCCGTACTGCCAAAGGTGCGCTGATCAAGATTTTCATCTCCTTCGGTCTGCGCCGTCCCTTCAATCACAATTTTGCGATGTACGGCAGCAAAGGTACGCTGGAAACCGACCGTTTTGGTGTCACGGGAGAAGGTACCTATGCGGTACTGAATGACCTGCGGAACATGCCCGGCATGATCAAGCTCCCCACCTCCATGGGCTATCCCGGATATCCTGCAGAATTCCACGGCGGTGCAGATGTAAAAATGCTGGAGGCATTCATCGACTGTATCATCCGCGACACCAAACCTCCCGTGGATGTGGAAATGGGCATTGCCATGTCTCTGCCCGGCATTTACGCGCACAAATCCAAGGAACAGGGCGGAATCCCGCTCACCATTCCGGAATAATCTCAAACGACATATTTTTGAAAGGTTGGTACCCTATATGAATCGCAAAATTTCCAAATCTACGGTTCTTGCGCTGCTTACCTCTATCCTGCTCTGCACAGCAGCTTCCTGCGGAGAAGCGGCTGAAACCCCGGCAGGAAATACCCCCGACGCACCTGATGTTACCGCAGCACAGACGGAAGAGACTGTTGATACCAAGGATGTTATCAACTGGGAATCCGCCAATCTGCCGGTCAAGGACTTCGGCGGCGACGTTTTCAGTATTGCCTCCTATGAGCTTTCCAGCATGACCCATGCATGGTACCTTTTAGCTCCCGAAGAATCCACAGGTGAAGTTCTCAACGATGCAATCTTTAACCGCAACCAGAAAATCAGCGATCTCTATAACATCTCATTTGCTGTTGAGTATTCCACAACGCCGGAAACCTCGATCAGCAAATCCGTCACCGCCGGTGATGATGCCTATGATCTCGGTCTTGTGTATTTAAGCAAAATTCTGCCTCTGGCACAGGACGGCAAAGTGCTCAACTGGTATGATGTTCCAAATGTCGATCTGACCAAACAATGGTGGGATCAGGCGGTCATTGAACAGCTCTCCTATCATGATACGATCTTTGCCATGTCCGGTGACATTTCCCCTGCAGCCAATACCCGTACTTTCGTTTTCGTCTTTAACAAACAGCTCTGCCGGAGCCTCGACCTTGAGCTGCCCTATCAGTCTGTCCTCGACGGAAAATGGACGGTTGACAAGCTGAAAGAGTATATTGCCAATGTCAACTATGATGTAAACGGTGACGGTGTCATGGACTATGAAGACCGCTGGGGTTATTTCTCCGAAGATGGTGCATCCTACATGATGTTTGCAGCCGGCGGCGGTTCCGTTGTATCGCTTGATAAAAACGGTGATTATGAACTCACATACAACAATGAACGTAATATTACCGTCGCTGAAAAAGCGCTGTCCATCATTATTGACAAGACCACCACGCTGAAAGCAAACAACCTTGTCAATGCAAACGGCGGTCAGTGGACCGTAGCTTCCCAGTGGTTCGCCGGCGGCGGAGCGCTTATGCGTTCCACTTCTCTTGAACCGATTCCGCGTGACTATCGTGCCATGGAAGCAGATTTCGGTATTCTTCCCTTCCCCAAAATGGACGAAAGCCAGGCTGATTACTGTGCTATGGCAGATAATGTTTCCGCTCGTATGCTGTGTATCCCTGCCACCGCAAAAGCTGACTATGTCGGTCTTATCACAGAATCCCTTGCAGCCGAATCTGTTTCGACCGTCTCCCCTGCATTCTATGATGTCTGTCTGAACGGTAAAACGGTACGAGACGATGAGTCTTCTGCGATGCTGGATATCATTTTTGCAACCAAGCATTTTGATATCGGTCTTGCACTGGATATCGGCGGTTTCCGTTCTCAGCTGACGAATCTTGAATCCAAGAATTCCACCGATGTTGCTTCCGCTTTTGCCAAGATGGAAAAGAACGCGCAGAAGCAGCTGGAAAAATACGTAACGAAAATCAACGAGCTCGGCTGAAAACTGCCGTAAATAATGTCAGGCTGTATCCTGTTATCGGATACAGCCTGACATATTTTTCTGTTCAGATCTCGTCGCTGACGCCGCCCTCATAAGCGGACTTGGTCAGGAAAGAATAGTACTCATCCACAGCAATCAGTGCGATAGCTGCCGTCATTTCGGCTTCTTTGAGGATCTTTGCATCTTCCTCGGGGTTTCCGGTCATGAATTTCTTTCCGAAATTGCCATTGGGATTCTTTAAGATTCCCTTGATATTTTCAAGGACCTGATTATATTCTGCTCTGTTCATTTGAAAATTCCTCCGTATCAGATTCTGTGGTCCGGCAGGGGGCACCATGTTTCGGGATGGTCGATTGCGTTTCTTGCCGCTTCCTGCATGGCGATCAGTTCCATCGTGTCCTCGGGCTTCACCGGAAGTTCTCCTCCGGCGAAAAATTTCAGCATTTCATGCATGAAGGGATTATAGAAATCTCCGACCTGAATGGCGCGGTTTGTGGGTTTATTGGGGGAATTCCAGTCGGCAAAATCATCGGAGACAACCATGGAGAACACGGCATTGGGGCTCTGCACCATGGTGACGCGGCGCCCGTCCGCATAACGATAGACAACCGTTTTGGAACCGTTGACGGGAAATGCCATACAGTCTACGGCACCGATGCCCATCACGCGCTCGATCATTTCCAGCTGATGGACGGAATAGTTGCGGATCTCACCGGGGCCGGTGGTGGCACAGAACTGCGCCTGTTTGCCTGCAGCTTTTGCGGATTCCATATAAGCGGACAGATCGGGACACCAGCGCTGTGCGGAACAGGTAAAGACCTGAGTGCCAAAATCTTTGGCAAGCCGGAACATTCTGCGGGCCGCTGCTGTGTCGGGGGCGAAAGTTTTATCGCAATACAGGCGTTTTCCGCTCATGAGCGCTTTTCTTGCCAGTGCTTCGTGAGGAAACACATCATCAGCGCACATAAACATGAGTGCGTCGCTCTTTTCGATGATCGCTTCATAGGAATCAAGCAGTTCTGCGTGGCCATAGGTTTCGTTCCATTCCGTGCTGGTCATCCCGCCGGGGGCATCCTCCATGGCATAGACATAGCAAAGGTCGGCATCCATTCCGGCTTCTTTGATGGCGTCTCTCAGATAACCCGGATAATAGTTGGTGTGCCAATTATCAAAATAGCGGTCGATCAAACCGATTTTCAGCATGTTTCTTTTCCTCCTGTTCTCAGTTCAGTCTGCTTCCGGCAGCCCAGAGGCAGCTGCGGACGAGCATCTGCCGCACCTCTGCAGGCTTGAAGGAAAGCATGGTATTTTCCAGAAGGCCATGACCTGTATAGAACGGCCAGACGTGACCCAGAAGGAAGTTGACCGTGATGCCCTTTCCGTAGCTGCCGAGGGTCAGGATGGGTTCCTCATTGCCGGTTCCGGGATGACCGTGGCGGGACAGGCGTTCCTTGGGGGAATGGGCAGACGCCAGAACCTGCAGGGGAACATGATGGACGTTTGTCAGACCGCAGTAGACTTCTTCCTTGGTGCGGAAGGGCTTGATGCCGCGCATGATGGGATGATCCGGTGTCTCCGGGGTGACATCAAACCAGTCGTAGTCACCGTGGGTCGCGGTCTCACGCCACAGAAGACCTACCATCTTCTCAATTTCCGGCCAATTCCGGCAGCTGGGCTGGATGCCGTGGAAGCCGAGGAATCCGGCACCGTTCCCCACCGCCTGTTCCAGCGCAATGCGGGATTTTTCTGTCGTAAATGGATCATCCGGACAGTTGAGGAAGAACAGATCAGTCTGATTTACCAGTTCGTCCTTAGCCATAAATTCGTCCACGGACATCGGTGCGCCGTGGTACCATCCGGCCTCCAGCACTTCAAACTGTTCTGTTTCTTCCAACCAGTCTTTTACCTGATTTTTGACGCGGACAACATCGTGTCCCATGGGGGATGTGAAAATGACTGCTCTGATTTTTCCCATCGGGGTATCCTCCGTTTTTTGTTGGTATTGTTTCTTAATTTTGTGTCCGGCTGTTTACAGCATCGGTTCCAGTTTCTCTAAAATGCGTTTTGCGATGTGTTCCATACCCAGGTCTCCCGGATGATTGGCAACACCGCTGTGTTCAAACAGGCCGATAGCCTTCATCGCGGGATCGTCCCCCAGTTCTTCCAACACTGCAAGCGGGTATTGCTTTTCTTCGGCAAATGCCATGATCGCCGCGTTGCCGGGAGGACGCCAGAAACCGGTGGTCATAAGCCTTGCCGCACCTCCCTTGCCGTCAAGATAGGAAAGAAGACCTGACAGCGACTGTTTGAAGACCGCTCCGTCAAAATCCTGATGCGGACAGTTTTCGATACAGCGCATAATGAGCACATCCGCACCGAAGGCTCTTGCATCAGCATACAGGGGATATGTCTTTTCCCCGTCCTGATACTGCCGCTCCCAGTCCGCAGCCTGACAGATACAGAATGCGGCATCCGGATGTTTTTCCTTCACCATGGCGATCACCCGGTGGACATAGTCTTTTTCTCTTGCGGATGCTGCCATACCCCAGAAATGATTCCATCCGATCTGCGGCGCAACACCGTGCAGGGTGATGGAATTACCGATAAACAGGATGCGCGGTCCCTTGCCGTCGTTATTTTCAAGGATTACATGCTGGGATGGCTGCAGTTGTCCTTCTGCAAGGACGGTATTCTTTTTCAGTTCTTTGTATGCTTCGTTTTCTTCCATGGGTATGTTCCTTTCCGTGTTTTCTGGGGTCCCGGTCTCTTATCTGATGATTCCGTATTTCTGCATCAGTTCAACACGCTCTTTTCCGATCCGGATGGATTCTGCGGTCTTGTTCTGATCATTTCCGCCGAGGACTTCTCTGAAATACCTCCACAGACGCTGTATCCATGCAATGGGCAGAAGATACGGTCTTTTTTTCAGATACGGATACTGTCTTTCCATGCTTTTTGCAGGCAGGAAGACACTTTTCCAAACACCGTTTCCGGCTTTTTTACCCCGTTTTTCCGCTGCAGCGGCATGGAGGGTGATATTGCTGCTGTGTTTCCGGCTCATGGAAGAGCTGCCGTAAACACCGGCGTCCAGCAGATCATCCAGCATGTCGGTCTCATCGACGGAAATGCTCTGCCAGCTTCCGGGGAAACAGGCCTTCTGTGCATCAAAGCCCAGATCGTTTTTTCCGATGGCAAACAGCGCTGCAGCGAACAGATCCGCCCGGATCTCCCGGCAGTTTTCAAGGATCTGCTCCCAGTCGATCACAGAACCATAGGTATTTGCATAAAGGCAGATATCACAAACCTGACGGATGCCGAAACCGCTGTGCAGAAAATGCTTGAAAGCATGACAGATCAGATAGAAAAGGTGATCGGTATGGTCAAGCGTCGGAATGTCCCCGCCGTCTGTTTTCAGCGTGATTTTCCGTTCTCCTGCGGTTTCAAAGAATCGATTGAAATCGCCGACCGCCTCGGATTCCCCGGGAAACAGGCTCTTGTGTAGCTCAATATGCAGAGCGCTGTCCTTTTTATAATAGGTAACCTCGTAAGCTTCTGCAATATCCATTCCGGGGTCTGCCAGCTCCATGCCAAAATCCAGCATCGCCTGATGGCAAAGCGGAAACTGCTCTGATGGAATCAGTACGTCTTCATCGGCAGAAAGGCGGGCGTCAGGATTCGGATACAGACTCCGGCAGACAATGCCCTTGACGACCATCGGCGTGATACCGGCATTCTGCAAAGCCGTCAGAAGCAGATGAAATTCGACCGATTTCCGTGTCTGCCCGATCACGGCAAGCACTGTATGTCTCTTTGCTGCCGCCATAACAGCAGGGTCGGCTGCTTTTCCCGCCGGGCTTCTGCATACGGATTCGTAAACCATCGGCAGGACATGATGATCCTCTGCCTTCCGGAACAGCGGAAGCCAGATATCACCGGGTATGTCCTCCGTGCTCCATTCCACCGCTTCTCCCCGCAGGGATGCGCGTACAGCATCAAGAAAACTGGTATTCAGATCCATAATTATGTCTCCATCTATTCAAAGATCCGGGGAAAATAATCAGCACACATCAAAAATTGCGCAGCGATATCTTGACATTTTTCCCCGACTGCGTTATACTTTTAATAAAAAACAGATATGTGAATCCTATAAAAGGAGGAATACTCACATGAAAAAAAGAAATCTATCCGTTCTGCTTGCGCTTTCCATGCTGGCGTCCATTCCGATGACTGCGTGCTCGCAGGAAACAGGAACCCCGGATGCTCCGGCAAGCCAGGCTCTGCCGGCTACAGAACAGATCACAGAAACAGCAGAAGCCGACAACGGACCGAAACTGGAACTTCCGGATGATCTCGACTTTGGAGGAGAGACCTTCGTCATCCACGCACGCGGAGACGATGACAGCTTTCTGGAAGTATTCACGGAATCGGAGAACGGCGATGTGCTCAACGACTCCGTTTACGCGCGCAACCGCGCCGTGGAAGAACGTCTCAATATGAAAATTGAGGCCTTCCGTGCAAACGGATGGGTCAACTACGATGCATCCATGACACAGCTCCGCTCCTCCATCATGGCAGGAGATAATGCCTATCAGATCGTCGCAGGCTGGAAAGCCAGCGCTCCGCAGCTCACTCTGGAGGGATGTTTCTTTGATCTTGGCGGACTGCCATATCTTGATCTGGAAAAGCCCTGGTGGAATAAAGCTGCTGTGGAAGGCATGAAACTCGGAGGAAAGCAGTTCTTTGTCGCCGGTGATATCAGCATTCTGCAGGTATTCGACGGTGCGCAGATCATGTGTTTCAATAATCCCATGGCTGCTGACCTCGATATTGAGAACATTCCTGATCTAATCCGATCCGGAAACTGGACACTGGACAAAATGATCGAAATCACCAAGGCGGTCGGCGGTGATACCAACGGTGACGGTGTGCTGAACGACAGCGATACCTATGGTCTTGTACTGAACAAGTACGGTTCTGCCGACGGTTTCTATGTTGCCTCCGATATTCATCAGATTGATATGTCTTCCGGCGACCCTGTCTTTGTTCCGGCTATCGACCGTGTAACCGAACTGATGGAAAAGATCTATCCGCTCTATTTTGAAAAGGGCAACGGTTCTTATATGCAGCCGGATGAAGAAATCCAGTGCGTCATGTTTGACAACCGCCAGATTCTGCTTGTCAATCTGGAGCTCGTCTGTATTCGTGAAGAGCTTCGCGGAATGGAAGACGAATTCACAGTCATTCCCTATCCGAAGCTGAATGAAAATCAGAAAGGCTACTACACAGACGGTGCCAATGCGGCAACGATCTTCGGTATTCCGGTCAGCAATCCGGCGCCGGACAAGTCTGCTGCCGTCATTGAAGCAATGTGCTATGAAAGCTCTGTCCATGTGCTTCCTGCTTACTATCAGACCTGTCTTCAGGATAAGTATGCGCGGAACAGCGAAACGGTGGAAATGCTCGGCATCATCCATGACGGCCTGATGCTCAACGGCGAGCTGGTCTACTCCTCCATGTTCGGTAAACCAAACTATGTCATCCGTGAACTGGTCGAGAAGAAGAGCAACAATGTTGCTTCCTGGTACGCGAAAAACGAAAGCAGAATCACAAAGGCGATTGAAACCGCTATGGCCAAGATTGCTGAGCTGAACTGATCAGATACCACCTGATAGTCACAAACCTCCTGTCTATGGAATGGAGATACCATTTCGGGACAGGAGGCTGTTTTTTTAATATCAGAACGTCACGATCTCGTCTTCCGGCTTTTCGGCAGGTGTGAGACCAAGGACCTCAAATGCAGGGAGAAGTTCGCCGGAGGCCTCACCATAGGTGGAAGCATCAACCAGCACGACTTTGGCACGGACATTGTACCATGCCTTGTTTTTGAATTTCATATTGTTCTGCGCATAGATGCTGAGGAACTGGATATCATTTGCGCAGCAGGTCATGGCAAAGCGGCCGACTAAGAAACCGGGCATCCGGACAGCATTGATCTTGACCGTCATTGCACGGATATTGACGATCTTGCCGTCATACTTTCCGGCGTTATCCATGACATCGAAATAGAACACACCGAAGTCTCCGTCGCCCACGTCGATCTCGTCCTTCGTCAGATCAAAGGGAGATGCATCAAAAGCGGTGTCAATCTGGCCGTTTTCATATTCAAAAACGACCTGTGCGCCCATGTTGGCAGCCTTGACAAGGCTTCTGTAGGAGAACTTCTTTTCGTCATCCTTGAAGCGGTTGAAGACCACGATATCGGTGATCTTGTACTGCTCGATCATCATGGCGCGGAGATTCTTTGCGTAAGCATCGAAAGTAGAGGAATCGACAGTGGTCATGACCTCTGCGATCTGCCAGCCGTTCGGATACTGGATTTCCAGCGGGAGCGTGCCGCGCCAGACACCGTTATATTCGACAACGACCAGATCGGGTTTATAATCCTTTTCCAGCTTTGCAAAGTATTCTGCGTTATAGTCAGCCTCGTCTTCGAGGTTCAGAAGCTGTGCGTTCTTCGCGTTCAGCTTCTTTTCGTCGTATTCTTCAATACCCTCTTCACAAAGGACAAGAAGGATCTTCTTTTTGCCGTCGCAGATCTGGGGGTTATCGAGGAAGCGGTTGATCATCACGGTCTTTCCGGATTCCAGAAGACCGTTGAAGATAAAGACTGCGACTTCTCTTGTCTGTGCCATATCTTATATTCCTTTCTGTCGGATCAAGGTAACGGTCTGCAAAATATTACAGACCAAAGAGGGTGCGGAGCTTATCCTCATCGAGCTTGGTGCCGATGACGCACAGTCTGCCGGTGTAGTCGGCTGCGCCTTCACGGATCTCATACTCACCGGGCGTTAAGTCAAACTGCAGCCATGCGCCGTTTGTATCCTGCAGGATACCCTTTGCACGGAGAATCACGCCGATCGGATTTTCCTCGGCAGACAGGACTTTGAGTGCTTCTTCCAGCACTGCGCGCTCAAACTTTCTGGGCGTTTCAATACCCCAGTTGGTGAAGATTTCATCGGCATCATGATCACCGTGGTGGTGGTGATGATGGTGATGATGGTGGTGGTGATGCTCATGCTCGTCCTCATCATCATCGTCATGATGATGGTGGCAGCAGCATTCGTCATCATCGTCATCGTGATGATGGCGGTGATGCTCGTGCTCGTCCTCGTCATCATCGTCGTCATGATGATGGTGATGGCAGCAGCATTCATCGTCGTCATCGTCATCGTCGTGGTGATGGTGGTGATGGTCGTGCTCGTCTTCGTCATCGTCGTCGTCATGATGGTGATGGTGGTGATGCTCGTGCTCGTCGTCGTCATCATCGCCGTGATGATGGTGGCAGCAGCACTCGTCATCGTCGTCATCGTCGTCATCGTCATCGTCATCATCGTGATGTGATGCGGCAACAGCTTCCATCAGTTCCTTTGCCAGTCTGTCCTGATTTTCCATTGCAGTGCAGATCACTTCACCGGAAATGGAATCCCAGGGGGTGGTGATGATGGCAGCCTTCTGGTTGTGTTCCTTGATGAGGGCAACAACAGCTTCCAGTTTTTCATCAGAGAGCTTCTGGGTGCGGCTTAAAATGATACAGCCGGCGTTCTCGATCTGATCATTGAAAAACTCACCGAAGTTCTTCATATACATCTTTGCCTTGGTCGCATCGACAACAGCGGTGAAGCTGTTCAGCGCTGCCTTGCCTTCGGTATCTGCACCCTGTGCAGCATGGATGACGTCAGACAGCTTGCCGACGCCGGAGGGCTCGATGATGATACGGTCGGGGGCGTACTTCTCAACAACCTCTGCCAGAGCCTCACGGAAGTCACCAACGAGGGAGCAGCAGATACAGCCGGAGTTGATTTCGGAAACTTCAATACCGGCGTCCTTCATGAAACCGCCGTCGATACCGATCTCGCCGAATTCATTTTCAACGAGAACGAGTTTTTCACCCTTGAAGCTCTCACCGATCAGCTTTTTAATCAGTGTGGTTTTACCGGCGCCAAGGAAGCCGGAAATAATATCAATCTTTGTCATGGTATGGGTCCTTTCATGATAATTCGTGGAAAATAATATCTTTATTATCATATTATAGCACAACTCCTGTTTTTTGCAAGGCGTAAACACAGAAAGTTTACATTTGCCCCCGGATTTCTCCAAAGGAACAGCGCTCTATTGTTTTTCTGCTCCGTCCGGGACGATATGGAAGCCGGATCTTGTGCCGAGAACCGTGACGGCTCCTCTGTCGAGCATGGGTTCCAGCTGACGCAGGTGGGAAACGAGCAGATAACGGATGCCGTTTTCCCGGAAGAAACGCAGAATGTGATACAGCCCTTCTGCGCCTTCTGCATAAGCTGTGGTCTGGAAGGTTTCGTTGAGCAGAACAAAGCTGCCAGGTTTCAGAGTATCAACAACAGCGGCAAGTTCTCTGACCTCCTGCTCAAAACGTCCGGCATCGTTGCCGCGTTCAAATTCCTTTTCGGCCTCAGAAAACTGCGTTACAAGCCGGGTATGGAGCGGAAGCACTGCACCTCTTGCAGGAACCGGAAGGCCCGCCTGACCGAGCAGTTGTGCAGTACCGACCGAGCGCAGATAAACCGTTTTGCCGGAGTTGTTTTCGCCGAACAGAATGGTTCCGCTGCCGTGATCTCCTGCTGAGGCGTCATTGGAAATGACGGCCTGATTTTCTTTATGGGTCAGGATCAGATAGAGATCGGAAAGAGCTGTAAGCTCCGCGCCCTCTCCAAAGGTCGGATAGACGGTTATGGCTCCTTTGGCTTTCATCACCTCCACATAGCGGATGGCGATATCATAAAAAGCCAACTCTGTTCCGGCAGGAGCGAAACGGGCGAAAAGCTGATCGGACACGCTGTCCACGATCTCGGCAAGAGAGGACATGGGGATCATGCGCAGTTTTTCCCAGATCGCATCGTAGGATTCATAGACGCGGACGCAGGTGGAGAGTTCTTCCTCTTTTCCGCGGCGGAAGAACGCAAAACGCTTGGGTGCTTCGATATCCTTGACTTTCAGATCCCCCTCGGATACCATATCCACATCCCCGATCTGACCGGTCTGGGTGAGGCTGACACGGAGAGAAAAACGATCGGACTTTTCAATCTCTCTGCAGAGGATCCCGAATTCTTCAAAAGCCTCGCTGCGGACGGCCTCGGGAAAGCCTTTGGCAAGGGCTGTCAGGTTCTCGGAAGACAGCGGCTTTTCCTCCGCCATTCCCTCCGCAAAGAGCTTTTCAAAAGCGGATAAGAACTGCAGCAGCCGTTTCTGGGTCTGGACGGCGGACTGCAGGAGATTGAATAACAGCTGTGCAGAGGCGGAGCCGTTGACATTGTGAATATTGCGCATCAGCATGATCTTCTCCCGCTCATGACTGTCCCGCAGAGCAAGGAACCGATCATACAGTTCTCCGAAATCATGGCGGAAATTCGGATGATTCAGAAGATCCCCGAGGACATCCTGACGGCAGCGGATCGCACGGGCAGAGGTAAGGGGTTTTGACAATACATCCAGAAAATACGCATTTCTCGCTGTGTCCTCACTGAACAGAGCGACGGAACGATCAAGGGAGAGATGATAGAGTGTTCTCGGGCCGACAGAACCGGTACAAGCGGCGACAGCATCCTTGTCGGCGGCGATATCATTCGGATAAAGCAGACTGTATACCATGGTCTAAAACCCCCTCTCTGCAAGTGATGCGGCATCCAGTTTATATTTTTTGAGAATATCAAGAGCAAATGAGGAATTCATGCCCAGATCCTTCACGACGCGGAAGGTACGGCGGTTGCCGTCCTCGGAGGCGATGACGGTGTTGAGGATGGGGAATCCTCCCTCTCTGACCTCATGGAAGTGTGTGACAAAAAGGCCTGTGGCATGCTTTTCTCTGATGGCATTGGAGGTGGCAAGGGTCAGTTCTGCACCGCGTTTATCGTCGGTACCGCTGAAAGTCTCATTGAACACAAGGAAGGTATCGGCATCGGTTTTCTCAAGCATAGCGGAGACCCGCGCCTGTTCCTCAACCAGTCGTCCGGAGGACGAGAACCGCTCATCTGCCGGGAAGTGGGAGAGGACCCGCAAAAATGGGTAGATTTCCGCTTCTTTTGCAAAGACGGGACAGCCGAACAAAAACAGTACCAGATTCAGGCAGACCGCACGGAGATAGGTCGTCTTGCCTCCGCCGTTGGCACCGGTCAGAAAATAGAACGGTGTGTCTCCGTCAAAATACGTATCATTGGGGACAATATGCTCTGCGTCCTTGATGAACAGGGTCACATCATAAACATCCTTTGCCCTGTACTGACGTGTTTCGGCGGGGGTGGGATAGCATACGGGAATGCCCTTTTCCTCTGCTTTTCTGATCAGCGCTTCGACGGAAAACAGAAAGTCAAATTCCTCAATATATGCGCAGGGTTCTTCAAAGTCGATCTCCGTATAGTTTGCATAAAGCGCATCAAGGGCGGCGGTTTCCTCCGGGAAGAGCTCCTCTACAGCGTGGGCGAGGGAATCGTTCAGTCGGACACGGCTTGCTTTGGTTTCGTTCAGGGGCATACCAAGGGATTCAGCCGCATCCTGATACCGTTTTGAAAAGGGTTTCTTCTTCAGGACGTCCTTTGTCATGAAACTGCCTGCTTCCTTGTGCAGGGACAGATTCCATGCGCCGAGGACCGAAAGATAACGGTCCGCCGTTTTCAGGTCTTCCCGCAGGGAGGCAAGTGCTCCGGCTTTCTGTTTCCAGTATGCCGCGAGTTCCGCAAGCGCTGGGATGTTCAGCCCCGCAAGAGCATCACAGACCCGGAGATACCCGTCCAGAACCGCGCGGAACAGGAAACGCCGTTCCGCCTCCAGAGATGCCGCCTTTTTGAGGCTCAGATCTCTTGCGTATTCCTTTAAGGTACCATAGCAGTCCCGCATGATTCTGTGCCCTTCTTCCGAGAGCAGAAAACGGAAAATCTCCTGACGTCTCTGAATCGTCCGGATCCGGGCTGGCAGCGCAAGCTCGGGGAACGGCCTTGAGAGAAGCTCAACGGTTTTATACGGCAGAAGGCTGGACAGATGCAGATCCTCAAACACAGAATCGGAAAGCTCTGCGTTTTTTGCCGTGTTCTGGATGCAAACCGACATGGCGGATTACCTCATCTCTGAAAAATATCTTTCTTATATCATACCACAGAAGACGGCTTTTGTAAACCGGGGATATCCCCTCTTTATCTGAATATTCTGTGAAAATTTGGACAAATGCGGACACAGGGTGAAATTTTTTTGTTTTTCTTTTCAAATCCGGTTGCATTTCGGAAAAATTGCGTGTATAATGGTGTCAGGATTTTTCCGATTGCCAGAAAGTGAGGAAAAGAATACCATGCAGCCCCTGAAAACAATCGTCAGCGACAAGCTGAAAACCGAAGTATACGCGACCCGCGCGGAAATGGGTGAAGCAGCCGGCAAAGCCGCAGCAGCGCATCTGCGCAGACTGCTCCGTGAGAAGGATGAAGTCAACGTCATTTTTGCGGCAGCTCCGTCCCAGAATGATATGCTCGCTGTTCTCGTTGCTGAACCGGATATCGACTGGTCCCGCGTCAACGCCTTCCACATGGATGAATATATCGGTCTCACCGCAGATGCCCCCCAGGGCTTCGGCAACTTCCTTGACCGTTATATCTTCTCCCTTGTGCCCTTTAAGAGCATCAACCGCATCGACTGCACCGCAAAGGATCCCGCAGCCGAATGTGCCCGCTATACCGCCCTTCTGAAACAGTATCCGACCGATCTGGTCTGTCTCGGCATCGGTGAAAACGGTCACATCGCCTTCAACGATCCCGGCGAAGCCCGTTTTGACGACCCGGAAACGGTCAAGGTCGTGACCCTCGATCTCGTCTGCCGTACCCAGCAGGTCCACGACGGATGCTTCGCAAACCTCGATGAGGTTCCCACCCATGCACTGACCCTGACGGTTCCGACGCTGACAAAAGCGCCGCATCTGGTATGCACGGTTCCTGCCCCCACCAAACGTGCAGCGGTCGCCCTGACGGTCAAAGGTCCCGTCACGGAGGATGTTCCCGCAACCTCCATGCGTCTTCATGACGACTGCGTCATGTACTGCGACGCGGACAGCGGTGCTGATCTTATCTGAACTACAATCTTCTGAAAGGATTTACCATCATGAAAAAACTGAGAGTTGCCATCATCGGCTTCGGCCGCAGCGGACAGCAGATCCACGGTGCCTTCTTTGCAAGTGCCTCCAATGAAAAATATGAGGTCGTCTGTGTTGTCGATGAACTGGAATGCCGCAGGGAGCAGGCAAAGAAGCTGCTCGGCTGCGAAACCTTTGCCGATTACCACGAGATCCTCGACCGCAAGGATATTGACCTTGTTGTCAATGCGACCTATTCCTATATGCACTGCCCCGTTGCCGTTGATTTTCTGAATCACGGTTTCAATGTTGTTTCCGAAAAGCCCTTCGCCGTCTGTGCCGATGACTGTCAGAAGATGATTGACGCAGCCGACAAGGCAGGTGTGATGCTCTGCATCTTCCAGCAGTCTCACTTTGCGCCTTACTACCGCCGCATCGATGAGATTCTGGAACCCGGTATGCTGGGCAAGATCGCTGGAATTCAGATCCGTTTCTGCGGCTACGGACGCCGTTGGGACTGGCAGTGCAGCCAGAAATTCGGCGGCGGCTGTCTGCGCAACACCGGCCCTCACCCGATGGAGCAGGCGCTGGACATCCTCGATCTGCCGGATGATACACTGCCGCAGATCGCATCCAGACTGGATATCATCAACTCCTATGGTGACGCAGAAGACTTTGCTAAAGTCATGCTCTTCGCGCCCGGCAAGCCTGTCATTGATATGGAGATTTCCAGCTGCAATACCTATTCCGATTATACCTATCTGATCCAGGGCAGTTACGGAACGCTGAAAGCAACCCAGAGCGAGATCAAGTATAAGATTTACAACAAGGATACCGCTCCCGCGCGTGAGCTGATCACCGCATCCCTGCAGGGTCCCGACGGCGGTCCCCGTTACTGCGGCGAAACGCTGGAATGGAACGAGCAGGTCGAAAGCCTGACCGGCACCGCTTTTGATGCGGCTGTTCTTGCATACTACAACAACATCTACGATCATCTGACCGCGGGCACACCCCTCATCATCCGTCCCGCACGCATCAAGCAGATGCTTGCCGTTATGGATGAAGTCCACAGACAGAATCCTCTGCCCGTCAAGTATTGATAGGCAGATAATGATATGACGATCATTAAAAATGCCCGCGTTATCCGCGGGAATGTAATCGTAAATGAAGATATCGCCTATGAAAACGGTATCCTCTGTGCCGCTCCGGCATCGGTATCGCCGGAAGATACGGTAATAGATGCCAAAGGGCTTTATCTCTCTCCCGGATTCATTGATATCCACACGCACGGCGGCGGCGGTCACGACTTCCTTGACGCTACCACAGAAGCGTTTCTCGGTGCGGCCGAGCTGCACGCAAAGTACGGCACCACGACCCTTCTGCCGACGGCAACATCCGGTGCCTGTGACGAGACGATTTCCATGATCCACACCTTTGAATATGCAAGAGAGCACAATCCCAAAGGTGCCGATATGCCCGGTCTGCATCTGGAAGGTCCGTATTTCTCGCTGGAACAGTGCGGTGCGCAGGATCCCCGTTTTGTGCGTCCTCCCCAGAAGGAAGAATATGAGGCGATCCTTGCCGCTTCCGATAAAATTCTGCGCTGGTCCTCCGCTCCCGAACTGGAAGGCTCCGCGGAATTTGCAGCAGCGTGCCGTGCCCACGGCATTCTTCCCTCCATCGGTCACTCCAATGCAGAGTATGACGATGTTCTCAAAGCATTTGACGCCGGATACACCCACATCACGCATCTTTATTCCTGCATGAGCACGGTCCACAGAAGAAACGCATACCGTTATGCTGGAATCGTGGAAAGTGCATATCTGATCGACGGCATCACCAGTGAGATCATTGCAGACGGTGTTCACCTGCCTGCGCCTCTGTTGAAAATGGTCTACCGCTTTATCGGTCCCGACCGCACAGCGCTTGTCACGGATTCCATGCGCGGCGCCGGTATGCCGGACGGGGATTCCATCATCGGCAGCAAGACAAACGGTATGCACGTCATCCTTGAAGACGGTGTGGCAAAGCTCCCAGACCGCACGGCCTTTGCCGGCAGTGTGGCAACCACCGATCGTCTTGTCAGAACCGTTATGAAACTGGCGGATGTTCCGCTTACGGATGCAGTCAAAATGGCAACGGCAACACCTGCCAGAATCGTCGGTCTTACCGATCGCGGAACCCTTGACATCGGCAAGCGTGCAGATCTGATTCTCTTTGACGAAGACATTCATGTTGCCATGACCATCGTCGGCGGAAACATTGTATCATCTGCTCTATAATGTGATGTAATTACAGGCTGTCTCACTTACGTTCGTCAGCCCAAGGTTTTGTAGCTTTCGCTGTCTTACGACGACGAGTTTGCTTCGCAAAACCAGCCCCAATTCCCATAGAAAGGAAGCTTTCGCAAAGCGAAAGCCATGAATGATTATTATGTTCAGAATCGGTATTCTCGGAAGCGAGAACTCTCACGCCCTGGCTTTCTCCCAGATTTTCAACGGCATCACCCCCGGCTTTGACGCGGAATTTGAAGATATCGAGGTCGTCGGTACCTTCGGTACGGACAACAAGGCCAATCAGGAGCTTCTTGACAAAGCAGGCGTCAAGTTCATTGCCGACAAGCCCGAAGATCTTCTCGGCAAAGTTGATGCTGTCATGGTTACTGCCCGTGACGGCAAATATCATGCGGAATATGCGCGTCCCTTCATCGAAGCAGGACTTCCCGCTTTCATTGACAAACCTTTCACCCGTTGCGGTGAAGAAGCTGTCGCTTTAGCAAAACTGGCAAAGGACAAGGGCGTTCCGCTGGTGGGCGGTTCTTCCCTCAAGTGCTGCATCGAGACCAAGCGTCTTGCCGCCTACGCACGTGCGCACAAGGATAAGATCCTCACCGGTTCCGTTGTCGCTCCTGTCAGCATGCACAACGATTACGGCGATTTCTATTTCTACTCTTCTCATCTGGCAGAGATTTCTCTGATGGTGTTCGGTTATGATCCCGAGTGGGTCACAGCAGTCGGTTCCGACAAGGGCGTCACCGCAACGATCCATTATGAGAACTACGATATTGCCAATCACTTCACCGAGCACATGTATCAGTACTGGGGCTCCGTCATCACGGAGGGCGGTATCCACACCCAGGGAATTGACCTTGACACCGCGTATGCAGAGGAATGCCGCTCCTATGCACGTATGCTGCGCACCGGTAAGATGGCCGAAACCTACGAAGAACTGGTTCAGCCTGTCTTCTATCTGAATGCGCTGGAAAAGGCCATGAAGACCGGCGAGCGTGTTCCGGTCATCAGAGCAGAAATCTGATTTACAGATAATATAACGAATCCGGAGCCCTGCGGCTCCGGATTTCTGTTTTTATCGGAAGGTTTTCAGATATGCTTTCTGCTCTTCTGTGATCCTATAGCTTTCCACAGCTTTCTGAATGGTCTTTCTGTGGGTCCACGGGTCAAGTGTGTGATTTTCGATATACGGTAAAGCATCATCCCACTGTTTTGCAAGAGCTGTGGCAAAATACCAGGCGATCTGCATACGGATATAATATTCCTCCGTGCGGATTTCAGCAACACGGGTAAGATATCCGGGATCGAAATCTTCATCAAGAAAATGGGTCATGATCATACCGATGGCATAGCGTACTGTATAAACGTGATCGGATTTCAGCCAGCGGTCAATCTCCTCCCGCAGTTCATCTTTGTGTTTTGCGAAGCATTTCGGGTGAAGCATATCGCAGGTCGCCCAGTTATCAACATAAGGCAGGAAGTCCCGGACAGCGCAAATGGTCCGCTGATAATCCTTCCACGCAGATATGATCAGTCCGTGGAGATTATTTTCATCATAGGTCTCATGCGGGAGTGCCGTCAGAAAATCTTCAATTCCGGGTTGATCCTTTAAGGATTTTGCGATCATACGAAGCGCAGGCTGACGCACGCCGATGATTTTTCCGGGATCGATACCGGGCATCAGCTTTGCCTGAAAAGCGGCATAGCCGGCGTCCGCCTGTGCATAAAGCAGTTCTTTTATATTCATCATGCTCATTTAACCTTCTGTCTGTTCGTTCTCCGGCTTCTGCCATGTGAGGATATAGCGGTAGTGCAGACCCAACCGCAGATGTGCTCCGGGAAGAAGATGATTTTTCGCTGCCCTGATCTCATTCATCGAATTGAAATGATACGAAACAGGGATGCTGCAGTCTTCACAGGTGCGGATATGTCTGATCTTTGAAATCACAGCAGAGGGTATGACACGGAGAATCTCAATCAGTTTATCGGTCATCGTGGATGGGTCTGCGATTCCGACAATGCAGAGACATCCGCCGGGGTTCAGCAATGCTTTTGCTTTTTCAAGAGCCGGTTCCAATTTCATGTGGTGAATGGATGCGGCAAAGACAACGGCATCATAGGGCTCTGTCGGGGCAAAACTTTCAAATCCGGTGCAGAGATAGCGGATATGACCGGAATGCGGTCCTTTATCTGCCACGGCAATACAGGGTGCATCACAGTCGATCCCCGTCAGTTCGTGTGTCCCGTCATCGAGAAACCGGACAAGAGTACCGTCCCCGCAGCCGACGTCCAGAACGGTTCTGCATGCACGGACGCATTCTCTGATCACCGGATAATATGCGGTATTGTGATTCCAATAGGGTATCTGCATATTTATAAAATCACCTTCCACTCCTTATATTTGTTTTCCGTCTTTTCTTTTCCGTTCTGTTTGTTTTGTAAATATTATAGCAGCAAAGCAGCCGTCTGTCAACGAAAAACAAAGAACAGCGGCAGGCGCGCTCATTATAAATATCCAGAATTCCAAAAAATCGGATAAAATTTGCATTTACCCATTGACAACATAGGTGAATGGGTGTAAAATAATAGTATCAAATTCAAGAAACGATACAGGAAAGGAGAAGAATGCGATGATCAAGTCTTCTGTATGCAGCGTATCCATGGAGTGCTGTTGTTGTATGAAATTATCCCGGACATATCAGGATGGTCTTATGCATTCATCTGCTCGCTCTGTATGCTGCGCTGATGAATAACATTTCAAGCTGAAATGCGATAATGCCACTTGTCCGGGAGCTATGAAAGCTCCCGTTTTTTATGCGCAGATTCTTTATCACGTTACCACAGAAAATAAATTCTATGAAATGAGGTATACATCATGAAACACACACTCAAAAAGGTCGGAGCGCTGCTCCTCGGTCTCACCCTCGCGGCATTCACCCTGGTCGGCTGCGGCTCGAACGGCGATAAGACTGTCTACAGAACCGTTGACGAGATCAAAGACAAAGGTACCATCAACATCGGCGTCTTTTCCGACAAGAGCCCCTTCGGCTATGTCGATGAAAACGGACAGTATCAGGGCTATGACGTTTACTTCGGCAACCGCATCGGTGCTGATCTGGGCGTCAAAATCAACTACGTTTCCACCGAAGCAGCCAACCGCATTGAATACCTCCAGACCGGCAAAGTCGATATCATCCTTGCAAACTTCACTGTGACGGAAAAGCGTGCAGAGGAAGTTGACTTTACCCTTCCCTACATGAATGTCGCCCTCGGCGTGGTTTCTCCCGACAGCCGGGTGATCACCTCCCTCGATGAGATCGGTCCCGATGATCAGGTGATCGTCATCTCCGGTACTACGGCTGAAACCTATCTTGAGGAAACACATCCCGAAATCAAGCTGCAGAAATACGATGCGTATGCAGAAGCAAAAACCGCATTTGAAAACGGCAACGGCTGCGCATGGGCAAACGACAATACCGAAGTCATCGCCTTTGCGATCGAGAATCCCGGTTTCACCGTCGGCATCCCCTCTCTTGGCAGTGCGGACACCATTGCCGCTGCTGTAACCAAGGGCAACGCTACGCTGCTTGACTGGCTGAATAACGAAATCGTCGAACTCGGCAAAGAAAACTTCTTCCATGCTGACTCTGAAGCAACCCTGCTTGATACCTACGGCAAGGATTATGAAGATACCCTCGTCGTTGAGGGCGGTGTCGTCGCTGCAAAGTAATCCGGCAGCGCACATCTGAAACGGTACAAAAGCCGTCATAATTGCCCGTATGAGCGTCTTGGGATCCCGATAAGATCAGGCAGTCTGTCACCTGCTGCGGATGAAAAGCAGCAGGTCAAAGCATGAACCAAGCACAAACGGGCAGCGGCGTTCAGCCGCCGCCCGTTTTTTCCGAACCGATAATATCCCCGTCCGCCGGGGCCCAAATCCAAAAAGAAAGGTCATAAACATGGACTTCAATGTGATCATATCCTATTTACCGCGCTATCGGGATGCGCTGCTTCTGACACTCCGTGTCGGATGGCAGGGTGTTTTCCTTGCGCTGGCAGTAGGGATTCTCTGTGCCGTGGTCATTGATCTGAAAATTCCCGTTCTGCGGCGGATCGTTGGATTCTACATCGAGCTTTTCCGCAATACCCCTCTTCTTGTCCAGCTGTTCTTCCTCTATTTTGCGCTCCCGAAGATCGGACTTCTCATTTCTCCCGTTGTATGCGGTACACTGGGTCTGGGTCTGCTCGGCGGTGCCTATATGGCGGAAACCTTCCGCAGCGGTCTTGAAAACATTCCGCCAATCCAGAAAGAAAGCGCTGAAAGCCTTGGCATGACACGGATGCAGGTATTTGCTTATGTGGTTCTGCCCCAGGCTGTCCGTTCCAGCGTTCCCGGCATGATGGCAAACGTGATCTTCCTTCTGAAAGAAACCAGCGTTTTCTCCACCATCAGTCTGATGGATCTGATGTTCACCGCAAAGGATCTTATCGGTATGTACGCAAAAACCATTGAATGTCTGACGATGCTTGTCGTCTTCTACCTTGTCATGCTTCTGCCGGTTTCCATCCTCGGCAGTATTCTGGAAAGGAGGCTTCGCTTTGCAGAGTTTGGGGATTGATGTCCTTTTCAAAGGAACCAACTTTATGCGGCTGCTGGGCGGTCTCTGGGTCGCAGTACGCATCAGTCTGATCTCCGTTGCGATCAGCATTGTGCTGGGTCTCGTTGCGGGTGTTCTCATGACATCCAAAAACAAGATCATCAAAGCGATCTTCCGTGTCTATCTGGAAATCGTCCGGATCATGCCGCAGATGGTGCTTTTATTCATCGTCTATTTCGGTACGACCCGTGTATTCGGTCTGAATCTGGAGCCGGAGATTTCGGCGATCATTGTATTCAGTTTCTGGGGCGTTGCCGAAATGGGAGACCTTGTCCGCGGTGCACTCATCAGTATTCCGAAAATTCAGTATGAAAGTGCTGCAGCACTGGGCCTTACCTCCAATCAGACCTATCGCTTCATCATCCTGCCCCAGACCATCAGACGTCTGATTCCGCTTTCCATCAACCTGATTACCCGAATGATAAAAACCACCAGCCTTGTCATGATGATCGGTATCGTAGAGGTTCTGAAAGTTGCGCAGCAGATCATCGAAGCCAACCGCCGTGTTTCTCCCAATGCAGCTTTCGGCGTCTTTGCTGTGGTATTTATACTGTATTTCCTCATCTGTTGGCCGATCAGCAAGCTGGCAGCCTATCTGGAAAAGAAATGGGCAGCATGAACATGATGTTCAGCCTGTATGACGGTGACAAACGAAGAAAGGAATGATCCCAAAATGGAACAGAGCTTACTGGAAATCAAAAATCTGCATAAAGCCTACGGCGATCATGTGATCCTGAAGGACTTCAATTTAAGCGTGGGCAAGGGGGACGTCATCGTTGTCATCGGTCCCTCCGGCTGCGGCAAAAGTACCCTGCTCCGCTGCATCAATGCTCTTGAAGAGATTCAGGGCGGTGAAGTCCTGATCGGCGGCGAACCGATCAACAGAAATGCGAAGAATATCTCCGTCATGCGGCAGAAGGTCGGTATGGTCTTCCAGAGTTATGATCTTTTTCCGCACAAGACGATCATTGAAAACATTCTGCTGGCTCCGCTGAAAGTCCAGAAGCGCAATCGCGCCGAAGTGGAAAAAGAAGCAATGGAGCTGCTCGAACGGGTCGGTCTTGCAGACAGAAAGAATGACTATCCAAGACAACTCTCCGGCGGTCAGAAGCAGCGTGTCGCCATTGTGCGTGCGCTGATCATGCACCCTGAAATTCTCTTGCTTGACGAAATCACAGCTGCCCTTGACCCGGAAATGGTGCGGGAAGTTCTGGAAGTCGTCATCTCTCTTGCAAAAGCCGGAAGCACGATGATGATCGTCACCCACGAAATGGCTTTTGCAAAAGCCATTTCGACGCGGGTATTGTTCCTCGAAAACGGT
>JAKSPR010000050.1 GCA_024404655.1 Clostridia bacterium
CCGCTCAATCCCATTGATTTACCGATTTCATCGTCTGTTCTTAACTTCGCCGCAACTTGCGGCGAAGTAGATTTGCCCTGATGTTTCAACGCCTCGTATTTCATCTTATACGCAAACGCCTTTTCGCTGGGCAACAGATTTTCTCTCTGAATATTGCTGTCCACCATCAGGATCACAGCCTCGTCGTCGGTCATATCCCGCACCAGCACCGGGAGCTTGTCCAGCCCCAAAGAAAGCGCAGCGGCCTTTCTGCGGTGCCCGGAGACGATCTCATAGCCGTCCTCGGTAGGACGTGCCAGCAGCGGAGACAGCACGCCGTATTTCTGAATGCTGTCGCAAAGCTCCTGAAAGGATTCGTCGTCCTTCACCTGAAACGGATGATCCTTGAAGCCGTGCAGCTCAGCGACGGCGATTTCCTGTACCTGTTCGCTCATCGTGCCGCACCTCCTCTCACGGTGCGGTCATCCGGCAGGGCGGCGCAGACGTCCACCTGCCACACGGGCTTGTCCCGTCTGCGTGAATCATCCTCCGTGATCTGCATGGAATAGAGGTAGCCCGGAATCGGCACATTCATGGTTTCAGCCCGGAATACCGCTGAAAACCCTTGATTTTGGCGGGGTTTCGGGAGGGTGTTTCTTTGCGTCTGCGATTTGGGCACCGAAGAACTCGCACACCTTGAAATGATCGGTGCGCTTGTGCATCAGCTGACACGGGGGATGACGCCGGAGGAAGTGAAGCAGAACGGGTTGGAGGACTACTTTGTTGATCATACAAACGGGGTATATCCGCAGTCTGCGGCGGGGGTTCCGTTCTCAGCGGCAGCGCTGCAGTCGAAGGGGGACATCATCACCGATCTGCAGGAAGACATGGCGGCGGAAATGAAAGCGCGGACGACGTACGACAACATTCTGCGGCTATCCGACAACTATGATGTCAATCAGGTCATCAAATTCCTGCGCGAACGGGAGGTTGTCCATTATCAGCGGTTCGGCGAGCTTCTGCGCATCACGCAGGAGCATCTGGACGAAAAGAATTTCTTTGCCGTCAATCCGGGATTTGATCAGAAATCACATCCCAGAGCCGGTATGTGTTCAGGCAAAGGGTGCGACAAAAAATAAAAGGATTTTCCCGGATCTGAGGAGCTTCGTACCTGCGGGCGGGATAAACTGAAACCATCAGCAGCGGCGGTCTGTTTCTGACCGCTGCTGCTGTTATTTTTGTTGGATGCTCTCCGGAAATTTTGTTCAAAAGACTATACATCCCCCGGGATATGTGCTATAATAAAAGGTACAAAAATATCCTGCAATTTCCGACAATGTTTCAAGGAGTACAGCCATGATTGAATTCCGTCACCGTTTGCCTGCCATGAATATCCCGGAGCAGGGGCACAACGGCACCTATAACAACGAAGAACTTGCAATTCCCGGCATCCTGACCACCAAAGACCCGGTTCTGGGCAAATTCATGCACACCCTGCGAAAGAACATCTACTGCAGCCGTTCTCTCATCTTCCTTGGCGGCAAATGTATGATGGTCAACAAGAACTGGATCCGTGACTACGTCTATATCATGAAGGGCATGAAGTATTTTGAAGACAAAATGCTGCCATTCCTCGATTTCATCATTGAAAACCAGAGAGAAGACGGTCAGTTCTATGAGCTTGTCAAGCAGATGGACGACTACCACTGGAAGATGGTCAATGAGGACTGTCGGAAGCTCTATGAAGAGGACAATCTCTCCCTTGTGCGTCTGGAACTGGAAGCGGATATTGAATTCCTCGTGGTGGAAGGTGCAAAATGTCAATATCAGATCTCCGGGGATGATGCGTGGCTGGGAAAGGTCCTGCCGAACTTGGAACGCGGTATTGATTATATGACCTCCGACGAAAAGCGCTGGGACCGGGAGCATGGTCTTGTCAAACGTGCCTACACCATTGACATGTGGGATTTCATCAACAATCCTGCCTCCCCCGGCGACAGAAGAATCCACGAAAACGAGCCTATGTGTGCCATGCACGGCGACAACAGCGGTGTCTATTGTGCCATGCTGGATCTCGCCTGGCTGAACAGACGTCTTGGCAGAGAAGAAAAGGCACTTAACTGGGAAAAACGTGCTGAAGCACTCCGGGAAAACATTTTCCGATATCTTTGGAACGGCAGTTTCTTTGTCCATCAGTTCCCCCTGAACTGTGCGCCGGAGGATGACAAGGAGAACATCCGTCTTTCCATTTCCAATCCCTACGATATCAACCGGGGTCTTACCGATCTTGCCCAGTCCAGGGCGATCATTGAAGAATATATGCGCAGACGGAACACCACGGAGAAATTTGCCGAATGGTTCACCGTCGATCCGCCCTATGAGAAGTTCCTCACCTACAAAAACGGCGAATATGTCAACGGTGCGATCTCTCCCTTTACCGCAGGTGAGCTTGCCAAGGCCGCGTTCAATAACGGCTATGAGGATTACGGCTGGGATATCCTCTCCCGCTTTGTGAAGCTGGCCGAGCGTGACGGCGATGTCTATTTCCTCTATTATCCCGATTCAAAGCCGCAGGATCAGCGCGGTCCCAGCACCTGGGGCGCGGCAGCACTGCTCAGCGCCATTGACGAAGGGCTTGCGGGTATTGTCAATACCGATGTGAATTACAGAAAGATCCGTTTCTCTCCCCGTTTCCCTGTGACTGACTATGAGGAACTCCGCTACTTCACGGGCTATGAAAAGAATGACACTGTTGTTGATGTGAAATACATTCTCATGGAGGCCGGTATGCGCTACGATATCACCTCCCCCGCCATTGAGATCGACGCCCACTTCTATCTCCCCGAAGGAAAGAGCTGCGCAAAACTGCTTGTCAACGGAAAAGAAACACCCTTTACGGCGGTTTCCGTCGCGGATTCCCGGTATGTGGATGTGAAAGTTCAGGCGGAGAAGACCGTATCCTTTGAAATTCTGTTTGCATGAGATCACGATAACAAAAAAGACCGGTTGTCCGGTCTTTTTTTATGTTTCTGGAATCTTATTTTAAGATCAGGATTCATCAGATGTTTCGTCTTTCCATACATCCTTTGCCAGACGGAATACTGCCCAGGCCTTGGGCCAGCCCACATACATTGCGGCATGAGTGACGATCGCTGCGATTTCCTCTTTTGTCACGCCGTGTGTTTTTGCATTCTGCAGATGATAGGTCAGCGACGAATCCGTGATGCCGGAGGCCATGAGAGAAACCACGGTGACGATGCACTTGGTTTTCAGATCAATGGCTTCTTCGTTCCAAACCTCCCCGAACAGCACATCGTCATTGAGATGCGCAAACATCGGTGCAAATTCTCCCAGCTGATCTCTGCCTGCTGTCTGTTTGATTTTTTCGCTCATATCAAGTTTCCTCCCTGATTTTCTGATTTCCTGTGGACCATACATGCTGTTTCATGGATGCTGCGGGCTTATTCTGCGCCATCACGCCGACCAGCGGATGGGGGACGTAAGGGGCTTCCAGATAAGAGGATTCTTCTTCCGTGAGGGTGAGTTCTGCTGCCTTCACAGCGCCGTCGATATGCTCCGGTTTCGTTGCACCGACCACGGGGGAAGTGACTCTGGAGATCAGCCATGCAAGGGCGATTTCCGTCATGGTCACACCTCGTGCCGAAGCAAGTTCCGCGACACGGCGGATGATGACGTTGTCCTCATCTGCCGTCGCATCATATTTGAATTTTGCGTAAGCGTCCTCTGCTGCGCGTCTGGTACTGTTTTCTCCGGGCAGACGGGACAGCCGGCCTCCGGCAAGTGCGCTGTAGGGGGTCAGGGCGATGTTGTCCTCCTGACAGAAGGGGACCATTTCCCGTTCCTCCTCCCGGAAGATCAGATTATAGTGTCCCTGCACGGAGACGAATTTTGCAAAGCCCTCCTGCTCCGCCTGGGCGTTGGCTTTCGCAAGCTGCCATGCAAAGCAGTTGGAAATGCCGATATACCGTGCTTTTCCGGCCTTTACCACGCGGTTGAGCCCGTCGAGAATATCATAGATGGGGGTATTCCAGTCCCACATGTGGTAGATATAAAGGTCCACATATTCCATGCCGAGGTTGTGAAGGCTGGTGTCAATCATATTGGCGATATGCTGCTGTCCGGTCACGCCGCGCTCGATTTCCTCCGGGGTACGCGGCAGAAACTTGGTCGCAACGACCACATCTTCCCGCCGGGCAAAGTCCGCAAGTGCGCGTCCCACATACTGCTCACTGGTACCGCTCTGATAGGCGATTGCCGTATCGAAGAAGTTGATTCCAGATTCCAGGCCGTGCCGGATGACCGCCCGCGTGTGTTCCTCGTCAATGGTCCAGCTGTGCTGTCCCCGTCCGGCATCGCCGAAGCCCATGCACCCCATATAGACGGGGGATACCAGAAGTTCCGATGTTCCCAGTTTCCGATAGTTCATGTTGTCTCCCTTTCTTCCGCTCATGGGCAGATTTACGGTTTTTTTTCGTTTTCGCTGTTCTTATCTTTCCGGAATGTCTCGATCAGGGCACAGTATTTATCCACAAGGCAGAGCAGGATCGCCTCTCTGGATTTCGGGATCTTTGTGATCGTGAGAGGCCACATGTGGCTCCGGATCGCGGATTTCACCTTATCGGAGATTCCGAAAGAGCGCTCCGCGTTTTCTTCTGCGATGGCGGGATGATCGAATCCGTGGGTCTTCCGCTCGGGTTTGCCGTCGTGCCAGTCATAGAGATAGAAATCATGGAGCATGGCAGCTTCCACCAGCTCTTTTTCGTCGGCGTTCAGGTGGAGACGTTCATTCAAGACAAAGCTGACCCATGCCACATTTTTGCAGTGTTCCAGCGTTGTGGTGTCGCCGTGCTGGATATAGTGATCCATCTGCTGTACTTCCGGGGAATCCATGAAGTCCTTGATGAGCTCTGCAAATTTCTGTTCCCGGATGCGTGCCGCGATGGCGTTTTTCCGTGTGGGGAATTTGAAAACGGAGATTCTTGATACCGCCTTGCTGTAAAGACCGCTGCCGGAATAGATCATGTGATAGACGCGGTTGGTCATGCGGTTCTGGAAGGCCTCGTCCAGCTCCGACACCCGTTTCTGGAAGTCGGTCAGTGCCGATACCGTCAGGGTTGCATCGGCGGAGAGAATCGCCACAAGCAGCAGCGTCAGCAGCTCCGCAAGCCACAGGGGGAAGTGCGACAGAAGGGAAACCGTCGCCGGGATGATGAATTTCATGACCAGGATGGATGCTGCGCCGAAAGCAAGAGACGTGGGGACGCTCGTCCGTCCGCCGATGTTCAGCGGAACCTCGGAATAATCCCACCATCTGGCGTGGAACACCTTTTCAAGGATCCAGGAAGTGGGATACTCTAAAATCATACTGACAAGGAATCCGAAAAGGAAGATCATCCAGACGGACATCTCCGGGAGCACGCCCAGCCGGGTCAGGTCATAGACCCCAAGACCGATCATACCGCCGCAGCCGTAGATGGGACATAAAGGGCCGTAGAGAAATCCCCGGTTCTGCCAGCCGCGCCGGCAGATCGTACAGTAAATGCTTTCCCAGATCCAGCCCATGATGCTGAAAACAAAAACGGAGAGAAGATAGATATTCATTGTGATAGGCTCCATGTTGTCAAATAGAATGATACGAATCTATTATACCGCTCCCCGGGGACGCGAACAAGTATCTTTTTTGAACATTTTGTTTACAAAAAAACAATGTTTCGGACCTCATCGGGTTTGTGTGTCATTTCTGAGTTTTCATTGCCGTCAGGTATTCAAACAGCGCAGTTCTGGCGGGGGTGATATTCTGTTCTCTGAAAGAATGGAACGTATCGGCAACGGAGGACGCAAGGGCGCGGGCAAATTCTGCGTCAAACGATTCTGCCCGTTTGAGAAGTTCATACATTTCCACGCCTTCCACCGTGGAAAAATAGCGGTAGGAGGGAAGGACCCTGCCGTCCGGGGAAGGATAGACGATATAAGCGTCCCCCTTGTAGGGATGTCCTTCATATTGATAATTCGGGTCCCAGTGGTTAAAGCCCCAGTGCATGAAGCCGGAAATATGATTCGGCACCAGTGCCCAGTGGATCATCTGCGCATAACTGTGGGGCTGGTTTGAAAACTTGTTCAGATAGATGGGATCATCGGGGAAGCAGCAGCTGTAGCAGCGGAGGACATCGCCTTCTTCCAGACGGTCCATGTAGAAGCTCCTGCCCTCTTCAAAAACGTCGATGCGCGGCATGAATTCGTTGACGGCGCCCGCCAGCTTCATGCTGACTTCTAGATCGTCCATCGGTTCGGAGGTCACAGCATCCGGCCAGCATTCCCGCAGGATCCTGCACAGTTTCAGCCATCCTTCGGGGTTGCGGATTTCATCACAGAGGTGGACATGGATGAGGTCCAGCATGTCCTTTTCCCGGAAATGGCGGTAAAGCGCAGAATAGAGTGCGCGGAAATACCCCTCGCCTTCCTCCGTGTCAAGGTCGAGGCGCACCGGATTTCCCTGCTCGTCCGGGGCATCGCACCACCGGGCCGAGAAATTCACGGTCATTGCCGCCAGGGCGATCCGGAAGAAGGAACCGTTTTCAAGAAAGACGTCGATCATCCGATCAAGCAGAGAAAACTCAAAATGCCATTCTGTCCTGGAGATGCGGCGGCTTCCGGCGTCCGTCAGCAGCTGACAGGGATCAAGATAGAGCGAATTGATCCGCATGCCTTTCATGCTTTCGGCGTAGTTCTTCATCAGCGTCCACCACGCATCGGTGTAAAGCTTCTGTCCCCCCACCCGATCCGTATTGTGGTACTGGAAATAGTACTCATGAAGCCCGGAACAATCCGCAGGCTCCGGCAGGGAGACCGGATAGACCCGGAGGATCAGCTGCGCCGTCTGGGTGCCGAATTTCGTTTCAAAATGAATCTTTATGATATACTGTCCTGCTTTTGCATTGGGTGCTGTGTGAAGAACTGCCAGCCATCCCTGGGTGGCAAACCGTTTGAAATCCCCGGTACATTCTTCGCTCAGGCGATCAGGATAGGCAAGGCCGTCGGAAAAGGTGTCGTATTCCTGACGGTAAAGGGTCATGGTGATCCCATCGCCGAGACCCTCCCAGTATACACGCTCCACGCTGAAATCGTAGCTTTTATGCCGCAGGAAAATCTGGGCGGTCACGGTCATGTTCTGTCCCGTTGTCAGCGTGAGTACGGGGCTGTCAAAGGGGGATTTCAGGGTGTGGCGGTAGACGGTCTCATATCCGTGTCGGCACCAGATATCCATGAGCGGTACCGATTCCAGCTCTTTGATATTCTGGTATGCTTCATTATATTTCGGCTTTTTCATATCGTGTTCTCCTTTTTGCGGGTTCCCGGATGACGGTATTTTCTTTTGGTAAAGGTATTATATCACCCCGCTTCCTCTGTGTCAATACTCCGGGGGGCGGGGGACTGCCGGAAAATTTGTTTGAAAAACGGATTGTATCTTTTGTGTAAACAGTTCACAGAGTTTCTTGACTTGCGGTCTTTGGTTTACTAAAATAAAGGAGCGAAGATAGAAAAATAAATCTTTCAATCAAGGAAGCTTTCGCTGTGCGAAAGTCTTGGTCATAAAAACGAATCTGACAGGGGGATGACAGCATCGTGGGAGCAATTCTTGAAAATATCCGGGTTTTATGGCCCATCCTTGCTGCGGTCTGGGCATTTGTCATCGGGATGACGGTATGGAAGCCGCAGCGGTACTGCAACAGTATCTTTCTGATGGCTGCCTGCTTTGTCACCATGCTGTTTGTAAGCGGACTGTTCGGGGAGCGCATGGGATATGCGCTGCTTGGCTGTTTTCTGCTTGTGATGGTGCTTTTGTTTCTGGTGCCGCTCATGCTGATCATAAACGGTGTACAGCTGCTCAAAAAAGAATCGTTTTCCTTTCCGCATCTGCTTTCGCTGCTCCTTGGGATCGGCGTGGGCATCGGGGAGGTCGCGGCAGTCGTCTTTGTGCTGGGATTTGCGCGGGATGCGGGGATGATCCGGGTCCATTTCATTGCGCTGGGTCTTTCCGCAACGGTCTTTTATTTCAGCTGTCTTGTGCTGAATTTTGTGCTGTATTCCGTCTTCATCGGACTTCTGCCCCATGTGATGAAGTTCGAGTATATCATCATCCACGGATGCGGGCTGGCAGGCGGGGAACGGGTGACAAAGCTTCTTGCGGGCCGGGTTGACAAAGCGGTCCGGATCTATCATAAGTGCCGGAAAAAGCCGATTCTGATTCCCAGCGGCGGACAGGGGGCTGACGAGCGGATCAGTGAAGCGGAGGCCATGCGGCGGTATCTTCTGGAGCAGGGGATCCCGGAGGAACACATCCTCATGGAGGACCGTTCTTCAACCACCATGGAGAATCTGCGCAATTCCAAAGCGATCATTGACAGCCGTCCCGGCGGACGCCGCACAGCGCTGGTATCAAGCAACTATCACATCTACCGGTGTCTTGGCTATGCAAAGCAGGTCGGACTCAACTGCGTCGGCATCGGGGCAAAGGTTGCGTTTTACTACTGGCCCTCTGCGCTGATCAGGGAGTTCATGGCGGTGTTTCTGACAAAGAAGTTTCTTGTCTGGTCTCTTGCCGGGTATCTTGTTTTTATGCTTCCGCTGCTTTTCATCGGGCTGCAGATATGAGATGTGCGGGGATTACAGTATGGCTGAATCTCTGCTCTCGGCTTGATTTGGGTGGTTTCCCGGCTCCCGGGTGTGACCGGCAAGGGCTTTGCGGTCGCCCTTGCAGTCTTCGCAGGCATCCTCTCTTTCCTTATACTGCATGTAAGGTATAGTTTCTTGACTTCTGAACTGTTACAGACGGGATTCCTCCGGGATCGGGGAAATCCCCTTTTTTCTTGACAAGAGAGGAAAAACAGGGTATAATTGAAAAAAACGGAAGGGGAGGGAAGAAAAACGGAATGAAAATCTGTTCGGAGCAGACGGACCTTTATCCTGCCTTCCGGCGCATGCGCATCCGGCACGGGGACATCGGTCTTGAACAACGGAAAAACGAAGCAACCTATTTCTGTACGCCGCGGGGCGCGGAAATTCTCGGCTGGGCAGGGGTGGACGGCATCCATTACTGCCGGATTCCGGAATTCGGAGAGATGATCTTCGCGGTCAGTCCCATGAATACGCCGGAGTGTGTGCGTCCGATCGCAAAGAATTTCCGGGACCTGTTGTGTCTTCTGCTCACCTGCGGGGATATGGCAGTGCCGGAGCAGTGTCCGGGCTGGGAGCGGGAGCAGTATGATGCGTTTCTGCGGGACTATCCCATCACGGAAGCACAGCGGAGTGTCCTTGACAAGCTCCGCACCAAATTCGCGCTGCAACCGATTGAGGACGTCTATGGCTATGTGAAAGCGCTGCAGGCGGAATTCGATCCCGGGGCGATTCCCTACACCGAGGATTATTACGACATCGATATGAATCCGGCTGCCGGAAGGAGAGAAACAGAAGAAACTCCGGCCCCTTGGGCGGTATCCTTCCGCGGAGGCTTCGGGAATACGGACGGCACGACGGGGCGTGAGATTCCGGTCGGACGGGATTTCCTCTGGAACGGGGAATTCTGGACAGTTCCGGCGATCTATCTGTGTGAAGAAGGAATCGTCGTTGACTGTCTTGCACGGGTGGAGAGTGCTGTCATGGAGGCCTTTCTTGAAAAATGGCAGCTTAACTATGGAGAGGAACCGGGGGATGATGCGCTGGCGGCGCAGATGCAGGCGGAGAATCCTCTGGAAGCCGATTTTGACGGAACACTATCGGCCAATGGCGTGAAGCTGCGCTCGGCCTACGGCTGCGGGGTCAGCTGGGTTCCTGCGCTGGGAGACGGAAACTCCCGGGAAGCGCGGGCGATGGTGGAACACTACGGACTGGACAAAACGAAAATATGGTGTCTTCACCGCCGCTCCTATCGTTTTGCGGACGGAGTGGAGACGGTGCCGACAACGCTTTCCATGTATCTGGTACGGCGGCCGCGGACCTGTCTCGGAGATCCCGTTCTGTTCTCTGCTGTCGGGGACAGGGTCACGCTGACCCATCCTGTGACCGGGGTACAGCACCTTTTGTGTGTTAAGGAAATGGAACAGAAAGAGCTGCCCGCCGGTATCTTTCAGCGGGAGGATATGGAATTTCCTACCCATTATACGGCGGTATCCTGTACGCTGGAGCCGGATCTGCCCTGTACGGAATTCATGCTCCGTGATACCGGGGCGGGAGACCGTCCGCGGCCGAAGCGGGTGTCCGGGGATTTCGGACCTGAAATGATGGCTTCTATCGGGATCATCGGCGGTGCGGACGGGCCGACCATGATTCTCTCCGGAGGAGAGGATCGCGGGGAGCTGCACAGCTTTTGCTCCGCGCCGCGTTTTGCGCCGCAGAAACGTGTACGGCTTTGTCCGGTGTTCCTTGTGAAAACAGCGGAGGATATCTGTGTTGCGTTGATGGGAGAGGACTGCTGACATAGAAAGCCGCCGGGTGAAGTATCAGAAACCGTAAACAACAAAACGAAATTGCGCCTGTCATCCTTTTTGGGGGATGGCAGGCGCTTGTGTTTTTCTGAGGGATTATTTCGCAGTATCAAAACCGAAGCGGACGAAAGCGTAGCGGTCGACATACGCGCCGCACTCGCCGTCATGCCACTGGTTCTCCATGGAGAAGGTGCCGGGGCCGACGCCGTAGGGTTCCGGATCGTGGCCGTGGTGCGGGCCGAGGAGGTTGCGGTTGGAATTGGTGAGGGTCAGGGTGATCTCGTTTTCGCCCTCGCAGAGGAAGTCTTTCAGATCGCAGCGGTCGGTGAACATGAGCATGGCGGCATCCTTGCCGTTGACGGATACCTTGCAGGTCGCATAACGGCCGCGGACAAAGAGCATGGTGGGATCGCCTGCCTTGTAGGTATAGGCGGTCTTTACGCTGACGGAGCCTGCGAAGAAGGGATAACCCTCGCGGACGATATTGTTCGGGTTGATGACGTCACTCTTCTGTGCGGTGACGGAGAAGGGACCGACATAGGTGCAGGAGGAACGTACATCATCATTGAAGGTGCCGGGGGTGTTCAGAGCGAAGTGACCCTTTAAGTACATGCATTCGATTTCGGTATCGAAATCGAGGCAGTTGCGCAGGGATTCGGAAACGCCGCCGTAGAGGACGTAATAGACGTAATCGCGCTGCCAGTAATCAAAGGTCATGGTGATCTCGTTCTCACCGACCTTGACGAGAGGCTTGATATCTGCGGTGCGGAAGCTGCGGTCCAACCACCATGCGCCGTTCATTAAGACGGGCGTGCCGTTGACGGTGTAAACTGCGCCCTTGGTGGTCTCGGTGCAGAGGGTGAGGTCAGCGGGGATCTCATCGACGGTGAAGACAGCTTTCAGGGTGACGGAGCCGTGGTACTTTGCACGGAGCAGGTTGTCGCGGATGCGCTCCAGCGGACGCTGCTCGGTAAAGGTCTTGCCGCCGTCGAAGGAGACTGCGAAGTGATCGAGGGTGAGCTGGTTTTCGGGCATCTCGGCAAAGGTGAAGGGCTTGTCGAGGACGATCTCGGCGGGAGCGGTCTTATCTGCCACAGAAAGAGCAGCGGCGGTGCTCTCCACATAGAGGTGGGAAGCGGCGGGGACGAAATCAGCGGAGAAGACGAAGCGTCCGTCCTTGACGGTACCGGGAACGGGCTTGGTTTCCAGCGTATTGAGGTCGATTTCCTCCATGCCGGTGACGCCTGCAACGGAAATTTCAGCGTCCTTGACGTCCTTTCCGCCGAGGTTGACGATATAAACGAGCTTGCCGTCCTCGGTATTGCGGACCATCTGACGGAAGCTGTCCTGATCGTCGGCCTTCAGAATGGAATCGGCTGCTGCCTTGATTTCCTCAAAAGTTACAGTGCTCTTGATAAAGGAAGTATCAGCAGTGCGTCCGTCGATGCGGGTGGGGATATTGCCATAGCACCAGACCTTACCGCCGTTTGCAAGGAAGGTCTTTACCAGTTCTGCGGTGTTTGCGTCAATGGTATCGAAATCCGGGATGACAACGTAGTCATAGGAGCACAGACCCACGCGGATCTTGTTGCCCTCAACGGAAGCCATACGGGCCATCATGGTCT
>JAKSPR010000051.1 GCA_024404655.1 Clostridia bacterium
TTCTGCACACTGACCGGAAAAAAAGAACTGAACCCGGATACAGACGACGCGTTCCATCGGGAATCAGGTCTTGATGAGGCCCATGTGGACATTATTCACAAGGCGGTAAGGGAAATCCTTTAATAAAAAAATCCGGGACATCTGTAAAAAAGATGTCCCGGATTTCTTATGAGATTTAACCGTTTTCCTGCAGACCTGCGAGGTACTTGTCGAGCGATTTCTGTGCGCTGGTCAGTTTTTTCGCAACACTGGAAGAGAAATTATTCTTACCGGATGCGATCGGTGAAAGTATCGTGGAGCCAAAGAGGTCGGACATATTCGCACCATAAACATCGGTAAACTGCACCGTTGCATTGCCAAAGACAATATCAATAACCTGTCCGGAGAGGGCGTCACGGGAATACTTCGACTTCATAGCGGTCTCAATAAAGGGGGTAATGACCGTACGGTATGCTTCCGATGCCCATCCTTCAAGAACTGCACCGATCATATCTGCACGGTTGTCAGCAAGTGTCGTGGGAACACAGGTGACTGACGCCGATGAATGAATTGCTGTAATATACTTTTCCTGCGCTTCATCCAGCTTCGGCATGGGAAGAATACCGTAGTCATTCTGCATGGAACGCATATCAGCATTGACTACGTTTGAGAGACGTCCTGTATAGAACATAGAACGGTTGGAAGCAAAATACTCAGGAGAAGCATCCAGACCCTTATCAGAAACATATACACCGGCTGTGTTGTGACAGACATCAATCAGTTTTTCAATGATTGCAGCGTTCCGCTCATTGTTGATCGGAGAGAGGTCGATACCGCCATCGTCCGTTCTTGCATACGTCATCATATCGCAGGAAAGTGCCATGTGTACAGTCGCTTCACTATAGCCGCTTGGCAGCATGAGACCGTATTGATCAAGAGCGTCTTCTTTACCGTCACCATTCAGATCAAGATAAGCTTCTTTGGTCAGATTCATCAGTTTATCCCAGGTCCAGGTTCCATCAAGGACATATTTGTATGCGGCATCTGCGTCATCAAAATAGGAGGCATACATATTCTTGTTATACAGAATCACACCGCATTTCAGATAGTCATTGAGCAGATGATCTCCCATCAGATAACGGTAGTGAATACCGTCGAGGGAAAGTTCTTCAATGGCATTGGTGCGCCACCAAGGCTGATTGATATCGAGATATTTAAGATCGGAAAGCTCATAGAGATAAGGATACAGGGATTCGGAAATCGTCGTATTGCCGGTACTGCTGATGATATCATATTCACAGGTACCTGCAAAGACCTGCGTTTTGATTTCCTTTGCGACATTGGAACGGCCCGTTGTCTGGGTGGGCTGAATATCCAGCTTGATACCGAAACGATCCTCAACCTTCTGATTGCGCATCCAGATAGCATCCCAGATCACATCGCCGGAGTTATCGGTACCGATCATATCCCAATGGGCATACCAGTCCTCATCACGATATAGGACTTTCACGGTTTCACCGGTAAATTGCACATCATCGGGAATTGCATCCTTCTCAGCTGCACGACCGGTAACTGCCTCTGTTTCGACTTCAGCCGGCTTCGTCTCCGGTGAAGTCTGAACATCAGGCTGCTGTGCCGGGGTATCGCCGCAGGAAAACATGGAAGCTGACAGAAGAAGTGCTGCTATTGAAACAGAGATTACAGAGATTTTTTTCATAGTATCGTACCTCCTGAATATGTTATTTTCATTATATCATAAATGATTCAGTATTGTCAATTACATTATGTTATTTTTGTCAATATCCATTGTTATCTCTTGACAATCTAAGTGTTCTATGGTAGGATGATAGCAAAGCTACATAAAGGAGACACATCAAATGGAGAATACTTTTATCCCCATGGGCTTTCAGTACTACAGAGCGCCCACGCCGGCTCCCACCGAATGGGAAAAAGACCTTGCAAAGCTGGCGGCTGACGGCTATAACACCGTAAAACTATGGTTGCAATGGCGTTGGAATGAGCCGGAAGAAGACGTCTATGACTTCTCTGACATTGATGAACTGATGCGCCTTTGCGAAAAGTATGGTCTCAAAGCCGTTCTGAATCTCATCCTTGACGTCACCCCTGTACGGCTGATCAAGAAATATCCGGATTCTGCAATGATCACCGCAAGCGGACAGCGGCTTGAAGGATATACAACCTCCTATCGCCAGATCGGCGGCGTACCCGGTCCTTGTTTTCATCATCCGGAAGCAAGAAAACACAAAATCGATTTTATTCATGCGTGTGCCAAGCACTATGCAGATCATCCTGCGCTTCTCATGTGGGATGTCTGGAATGAGCCGGAACTGACCGTCGGTGTTTTCCGTGAGCCTATCACAGAAAATCTCGTCTGCTACTGTGACCACAGCATAGCAGCTTTCCGCTTGTGGCTGTCCGAACGGTACGGCACTATTGCACAGCTGAATGCCTGCTGGGGACGCAATTATCGCAGTTTCGATGATGCTGAAGCTCCGCGTCATCAGGGTACCACGGCAGATATGATTGACTGGCGCGAGTTCTTCTGCGATACCGTTACCGCAGATTATATTCTGCGTGTAGATACCATCAAAAGCTGTGATCATATACATCCTGTCATGTGCCATACCGTTCCTATGCCGATTTTCAACAGCATCACCTGCTGTTCCGATGATTTCGCCATCGGGGCATACGGGGATATGATCGGCAACAGCATCGGCAGTGATCCAATGGCTGCGGACCTGCTCAAAAGTGCGGCCCGCGGAAAAACCATGATCAATTCCGAGATTCATGCAGCATTCGGCAGCGCGCTCAATGGTTTTCATTATCCCGATGAGAACGATCTGATCCGTCATATCTTCCTGCCGCTGGCGCACGGAAGCAGAGGATTTTTGTTCTGGCAGTATCGCCCGGAACTGCTTGGCAACGAAGCTCCCGCCTGGGGTCATGCGGCTTTTGACGGCGGCGATACAGAATGGAACCGGATCACACGCGATATGTTTGCAAAACTCAAAAAGCATGAAAGAGCAGTTGCCAACAGCATTCCGGCCCGCCGCGAAGTCGCCGTTTATGTTGACCGTGCAAACGAAATCTATGCGTGGGATGCCACAAACTCCACGGAACTGACTGCAAAATCCATGGCAGGTGCTTATCAGATGCTGTACCGAAATAATTATGCGGTTGATTTCTTATGTGCATCTGATCTTGATAGCGGAATTCCATCAGAATACCGTGCAGTGTATTTCCCGGCGGTCTTCCTGTTTGATCAGTCCAAAAAGGACCGCGTGATGGAATATGTCAAAAACGGCGGCACGGTCATCATCGAAGCGCTGTTCGGTGCTGTCGATAAGATCACAGGCCGCCACTGCATGAACCTCCCGGGCTGCGGAATGGCTGAAATTCTTGGAAAACACATCGACCGGATGTACTCAACGACCGGAATTTCAAATGGCTATGATGGGAAAGTTTCAAACGATGGACGCTGGTTTGAAGCGGTAACCGAAAACGGGGAACAGCTCCTCGGCGGACGGTATTTTACGACCTATACCGGAAATGAAGGCGAGATTCTTGCCCGCACCGATATCGGACGTCCTGTTGTATCTGTCTATCATATCGGCAAAGGCCGGATCATTGATATTGCAACACTGCTGTCTTATGGCTTCATCCACACAGGTGTTCTGGGAAATCTGACCTTCCTTCGTCGTCTGATCGGAGACCCCGAACGGTTTGCAGATATGCCCATTGGTGTACGTGTTGATCGTGTCGGAGATCATGACGAAGGGTTCCTCGTGATCGACAATACTACCGGAGCGCCGCAGACCTTCACACTGCCCAAGGAATACTGTATTGATTCCATACTTGGCGAGATCACAGCTGACGGTCTTGTACTTACTATAAGCGCAGGGAGGACAGCGGTCATAGAGTATTCTGCAGCTCAATAAAACCGAAAAGAACAGTCCCGGATTCATGATGATTCTGAATCCGGGACTGTTTTGATTTTTTTATCAATCGGGAATAAAGCAATAGAGATTACCGTAGCTCCAGTTGAAGTCGCTGCCGCGCTCACGGTCGAAGGTCAGATGGTAGATCGTTTCTCTTGTTCCGCGCTTGACAGGGATATAAGTTCCCCAGCCGCGGAATCCACCGTCATCATAGTCAAAGGTCGGTACCGTGGGATTCTCCATATCTGGCAGATGATAAATGTGATAACGAGCACGCTTGGAAAAACTGCTGCCGCATACAAAATAGAGGCCGTCATCCCGGAGTAAAAGAGAACCCCCAGTCTCATCCCCGTTTGAAGACCGTGTCACAAAGCGATATCCGTCAAAGGGATGATCCGATTCAAAGAGATGGTAGCGATATTTATTGCCTTCCTCTGTCTTGGCGATACGGCAGATCGTCATATACCATTTCCCGGTCTTCTTGTCATAAAGGAAATCAGGATCCTCATCCGCAGGCTTGCCGCGGAAGACCGTATCGTCATCATCCTCGTGCATCAGTTCCATCAGCTGATAGTCAATGACATTGACGCCGAATCTGGGATCTGCATCCATTTCCGCATGCGCAAGGATATGCCCATGGGTAAAGGAGCAGATCCAGAGATACCACATACCGCTGGGGCGGTGATAAATGATGCTGGATGCTACATCGTTCCCAAGAATCCCGTCACCGCGGTCAAAGAATAATGTTCCGACCAGTGCAAATTGTTCTGTCCCCGGAACCCAGGAAAATACACCAGAATAACAGCTCGCCTCCATACGGATGGACATAGTCAAGTATACCTTGCCGCCTTCCATGAGAACACGACCGTCTTCATAACGAATAGGACGGATATCGGCCTGTTTGAGGCCGCAGTCCATATAGCAGCGTACAGAGGAAACCTCGGCACAGCCTCTGACCGTAAATCCGGCTTTTACTGTTTTGATTATCTTCTGGTCGTTCAGATTTTCCCAGCCCTTAGCCTCAAATGTATGTACAGATGCTGCATAACCGTTTCCTGAATCAATGTAACAATCAAGAAAGGCATTGCGGCTGGTAACAAGTACCCGCATCCCCGGTATAAAGCAGAATTCTGTCTCAATAACTTCAGTCCGTGTTCCATTTTCAAAGATCAGAGAAATCCTGCCGTCATTCCCGGAGGCGAAAAGAACATGCATCTGTTCTTGATCTCGGATAAAGGTAAATCCGACGGCGCCATTTATTGCCTGCACTATAGCATCATACGTTGCATAAGGCGCATACGCGCCAATCAGACGGGTCACCAATCCCTGTTCCGTCTGTACACGATATGTACCAGCTGAAACAGTCTCTCTATGACTACCTTTGCTATCGAGCAGCGGGCAGGGATCCCCACGGGTCGCATTGACAAAATCCTCAGAAAGAGGCATAGATGCAAGGGGCAGCGTCAGATTCTTTCTGAAATTGCAGGAAAACAATCGGTGGAAGCGGGTAGGCAGGGAAATGGGAGCATTGAAATCCATGCAAAACATCTCCTTTGGGATAAATCTGCCGCAAATGGAACATTTGCGGCAGCAGATAGTAACATCCTCCCCTATCTAAACAGCTAGGGGTATTCTTGCTAATTTGGGCTAAAATTATTCGTTCTCTTCCAGTGTCTTGAGAGTCTTCTCAATAGCTTTCATGGTCTTGCTTTCGTTCTTTGCAGCGGTGGAAGCAAGGGTATTGCTACCGGCAGCGGCAAGATTCTCGATCGTATCACGCATATTACCCCAGTTAAAGAGCGCACCGCAGTCATAATGGATTGTGCCCTGTACGATCTGTAGCATTTCAACAGATTCCTCATCACGCAGAACCTTGGTATTTAAGAACTCCTGATAGTAAACAGGAAGCAGCTCATAGTAGGAAGCATAAGCCATCGCTTCAATCAGGAATGCTGTAGTGTCTGGATCGGATGTGGTTTTGGGAACGACCATCAGACGGTTGTTGCCAAGACTGCCGTCATGGTAATACTGGGACTGGGATTCATCAAACTTCGGGATCGGCAGAAAACCGAAATCATACTTATAATCGCGCATACTGTTTCCGAGGCTGGTAAAGTTAAATAAGAACTGGCCATTTGCCATCATTTCCGTACGGGTCGCCCAAACATCAGAAGTCTTCATCTGCTGTGCAAAGAGGCAGATTGTGGGATCATTGGTGATCCCCATGATCTTATCCATGATATTGATATTCTTTTCGCTGCCGAAACTGTAGACAAAGTCGCCGTTACTGTCTTTGGTCACACACTTGAAACCGGAACCAAGTGCAAGAGACCAGCAGTCATAGTTTTCGCCAATGATACCCCAGCGGTCCTTTTCGTCCATGACACCATCACCGTTGATATCCTGTGCTGCCATCTTCGCATAGGAACCAAGCATATCAAGCGTCCATTTGCCATTGCGGGCAGCATCATAGAGATCAGAAGGATTGATATCGTAATTAACCGCAATTTCCTTATTGAACAGTGTACCGATCATACTTTCCTTTGCAGAGATCATGTGTGCACCGAGGGTAAAGTACAGATGTCCGTTGATGGTAACACCCTCATTGAATTCTGCGCTCCACCAGGGTTTGGAGAAGTCAAGATGAGAGAGATCTGCAAGGTCAAGGAACAGCTGTGTATTACCGATGACACTGTTTCCGCATTCATAAATGACATCAATCGTATCATCACCTGCGAGAATAAAGGGTTTCAGGCGATCCATGACATAACGGTCATCAGAGGTTTCTTCTGCAAGAACGCAGTTGTACTTTTCCATAATGCCGAGGTTTCTGGCATAGACAGCATCGTTGATGGAATCGCCGTTTGCTTCCTCTGCATAAAGACCTTCCTCATTGAAAAAGTCGCTCGCCTGATACATAGTCAGCACATAACCGCCGAGATCCGTATCCGGAAGTCCGGAGGGAATGCGGGGTTCTTCGGTTTCAACAGCTTCCGTCTCTGCGGGCGCCGGCTTTGTTTCCGTCGGTGCAATAGATGGATCTGCGGTCTCACCGCAGGCTGAAAGACTTGCAGCAAGTACTGCGGTCAGTAAAAGTACAGCAGTCAGATTATTTCTTTTCATGGTGGTTTCTCCTTGGTATGAAATATGGGTTCTTTTTATGGATAAGCCAGAAACGATCCTGCCCCCAAAAGTAACCTTACAATCTTATATTATATCACTCTGAAATGTTAATTTCAATAGAAAATCAATATTTTCCGGAATATTATGATCTTTTTCCCAGAAAAACGTCAGACTGAATCAGTTCTTGACAAATCCGCCGGTAATTGATATAATAAAGAAAAAAGAAAAAGGATGCGTATATCAGAATGTACCTCTATGCAACAGATTATGACGGTACCGTGACCCCTCACGGTGTTACCCCCGAACTGCTTGATGCCCTTGCAAAGTGGAAAGCACAGGGAAACCTGTTCGGTGTTGTCACAGGCCGCCCATATAAAAGTATCCGTGAGCAGCTCACAAAAGACGGTCTCCCCGTTGATTTTCTGATCGCCAACAATGGTTCCATCATTGCAGACGGAAATGATAACATGCTTTCTGTCACATCATTTGCACCGGAAACGGTCCAGAAGCTCACCACATGGTTCGCAAGGGAAGAACACCCTTCGTTCCGCATCGACGCTGTCCGCTTCTATGTCGGCTGGGAATATATACCGGAGATTCAGCTGAAAGACGGTCTGCCGTCCGTCGGCGATACCGTCTGGCCGGAAGTCACGGAGATCACTGCTGAATATTTCCATCCGGAAGACTGTCCGGGTGCAGCTGAAAAAATCAAAGAAGCCTTTGGTGATACCGTACGTCCGCTTCTGCCCGGAGGCAGGCTGATCGACTGTATTCCGGCATCCTGTTCCAAATCCATAGCCGTCAGACGCCTTACTGATCTTTATCATGTGAAGCCCGAAAAAATCTTTACGACCGGAGACAGCTTCAATGATCTCGATATGCTGATCTGCCCGGATTTTGAAGGTTATGCGGTAGAAAACGCCATTGAACCTCTCCGCAAAGCCGTCGGCAGGACCATTTTCAGCCCACTGACACTGCTCAAAAACGCCATGAATAATAAATAAATTGCTGAAAAAAATGTGTCTGGTTCACGGATAACGTGCCAGACACATTTCTATATAGATTTTAATAAAGTTTCAGCCGATTTCGATCAGACACAGGGCATTGTTATCAAGTTTCACAGCAACGATTTCATTTTTATCAAAGTCCTGCTCATACTGCTCAAACGGTTTCAGAACGCCTTCGGCCCGGAGTTCTTTTATTTGATTGTCATTGTAAAGACCGTCCCCGTAGCCCTGCCGCAGAGCATAGCGATAAGGATTCTGATGCGTATCGTCAATCAGCCAGATTGTCACAGTCTTCCGTCCGGTAACTCCCGCAAAACGGATGGATTCCTCTCGGACCGGAAGTGTTTCATCGAAATATTCCGGTGCGTAAGCGAGGGTTGCCGCCGCCTTTGTCCTGTCTTCTGATACCGTGACAATGCGGGTCATATTGCCGTCTTCTCCACAGTGAACCACCGTTTCAAAGAGCTTTCCCATGAGCACGTAAGCATTATAAATGGGCTTTCTGATATGGTTCATCGTAAAGAAGTTGCGGATACCGGAGAAAGCTACGACCATCGCATGCTGACCGGAGAGGCAGATCATCATTTTTGAAAGTTTGGTTCCGCGTTCGATATAACCGGCAACCATTTTGCAGAAATAGGCCGCATACTCACTGCCTTCCCGGAACATGAATTCCGGGCATTCCTCCCGGTTATAAAATCCCTGACTGGCTGCGCCCCACTCATCGTTGATGATGGGAAGTTCAGGATAATAACGGTCACAGATGGCAATCCGGTCTTCAATCAGCTGGATATTGTTCCGGATGCAGAAACGCTTCTTCGGTTCACGATGCAGATCCCATACCGAAGTTCCGTAGCCATGCAGGGAAATATAGTCAATCGGCAGGTGTTCTTCTTTCACCGCTTTCAGAAAACCGTCCAGGAAATTGTTTCTGCAGGCATGGGACTGACCGATCCGGAGGTTCTCCGACACGCCTTTCACGCCGTGTGCAAAGGCACGGTAGAGTTCCAGATAAGCAGAGAGCCGCAGTGCAACGCCTGCCGCATCATCCGGCTGATCACTGATGAAGAAAGCGGGAATATCCGGTTCATTCCAGCACTGCATATACCAGTGTGAAACCCGTTCCATACCGTATCGTTCCACAAGATGCTGCGTATAGACACGGCAGACTTCCTCCCACTCCCCATAATCCTTCGGTGGAGAAGTGATAATCAGCTTTCCCTTGTAACGTGTCTTGTTCTTTGCCTGCGCACTTCTAACGGAATCATCGCTTGCCATGCAGGCAGGCATAAAGTTATAGCTGATGAACAGATCGAAGCCCTTTGAAACCATATAGTCCATGCGGATATCATTGAGCGTGAAGTCATAGTTCAGTTTGCCGTCTGCGCCGCGGCTGACGATATCCTCAAACATGGAATACATACGCACCGTCTTTGCGGCGTGATCGGCAGCAACCTCGTCGAGGATCGACCAGCCCCAGTCATCCTCAATGGCATCCGTGGGGTGAAAATGAATGTTGTTCCAGAAATTCGGAACTTTTTTTGCGGCAGATATGCCTGCCGGAGATAAATCGACCGAGAACATGGATATTACTCCTATAATAAGCCAAAATTCAAATAAAACTTCCGGGGTCTTTTTTCAGAAAGCAACACCGGAAGTTTATTATTGCTTAGAAACGCTCGTAGATGACACCGGGACACTTGGGGAAAGCACGGAAGAGATCAGCAGCACCTGCACGGTTCTCAATCTTCACGCCTTCCAGATACTGTGCACGATCCGCATCCAGAATCTCTGCACCGAGGAGCAGCCGGGACATGGGTGCAGCGGTCATAGAAACATCATAAGCCGAATCAAAAGGATCACGGCGGACTAAAGCTTTGCCGTTCTCATATTCCACATCCCAAACACCGCGGCTGAAATCCAGAAAGTCATCAATCTGCAGACGGAAATGACCGTGCTCCATAGGATAACGGTTTGCCTCAAGCAGAGTACCGGGAAGAAGTACACGGCCCATAGCACCGTTTTCTTCATGATAGCCAATCTCGCAGTATCGGCCGAGCATCAGTTCCAGTTCGCTGTTTTCCGGCAGCTCCGTGAAATTGTAGGTGCTGACCTGACCGTCAAACATGCGCAAGAATCCGATCATGCTGCGGAGCGCTTCCGGAGAAACGTAGCAGATTTCCGGGATCGTCATCGTACCGCTCTTACAGCTGATGGTTGCAAGGGCAGAGGGAACACCGGCTTCGTCATACCAGAGATAGGTGAACTTCTGGGAATTGTGCTGCTTTTCTGACCAATAGTGTGTATTCATGTCCCGTGCAAAAACCAGATTGTTCTTTGCAGCCCAGGTATTATAGACAGAAAGCAGGTCTTCCTTCTTTACCTCGCCGTCACGCTGGTAGAGTTTCGCATTGGTATTGCGCGGGAACTTATCGAGAGCCGGACCGGAAATATGGAGACCGTGGCGCTTGATGACACGTTCATAGCCGAACTGACGGTAGAACGCAAAGGAGAACGGATACAGATAGCTGATTGCCCAGTTCCGCTCCGGTGCCATTGCAAAAATATGATTGAAGATTTCGCGGATAGAACCGCCGCGGCGATATTCGGGAACGGAGGCAACGCCGCCGATGCCCATCGCACCAAGAACGGTCCCATGGTAATAGCTCTTGAAAGAGGGAGTAAAGATGGTCGCGGTCAGGGTCTCACCGTCGTCAAGATAGGAGCCGTATACCTCGGAATTCATACCGTGTCCGTCGCTCTTATCGCGGTCAAAGGGGAAGGAGAACGCAAGGCTCTGGATGGAATCCAGTTTGATGCCCTCATCCTCGCGCAGTCTGCGGATAATCATATCGGTTATCTCCTTTGTCAGATGTTATTATCTGCATTATATCATAAAAATGGTAATAATGCAAGCACAATGTTGATTTTTCAAGAACACTCCGCACTTTATGTATGATTTCTCTTGCAAAATAATGCGAATCATATTATAATATACTTGAATGGAATCACGATTCTATAGACCAGAATCATCAGAATCAGATAGGAGAAACAGTATATGAAAATCAAAAGAATAACCGCGCTGCTTGCCCTGATTGCTGCGGCTTCCGCTGCAGTTTCCTGCGGGGATACCGCCGCCCCTGCTCCGGCACCGAAGACGGAAACCGGAACCACAGCCCTCTCAGAGGACAGTTTCACAGAGGAAGTACAGGAATACCCCTATGAGATCAAGGATTTCGGCGGATACGTTTTCAAAGTTCTGAATCAGGATGATAAACTGTGGGACGGCACCACCCATATTCTTGACTTTGATTCGGAAAGCGGAGAACCGATCAATGACGCCATCTACACAAGAAACAGAAATGCCGAAGAAAAACTGAATTTCAAGCTGGAAGTCATCAAGGATGTCATCGATGGTAATTCCATACGCAAGAAAATGGAGCAGTCTGTTCTTTCGGCTGATGATGCGTATGCGGAAGTCTATCTCCCTCTGAACTACAGCGGATCCACATCGTTCACCGGTGAATATACCATGAATCTGAACGATATTGAAACCCTGCATCTGACAGAATCCTGGTGGAATCAGGCATTTATCAGTTCCGCAACGATCGGTGATCAGCTGCTGTATACCAGCATTGACAATTTCAATCTCATGGGTATTGCCTGGAGCAACGCTGTTTTGTTCAACAAGAACATGTTTGAAAGCTATGTCTACGATCTGCCGTATGATGCTGTGAGAAAATGTGCATGGACATACGATATGATGTACTCTCTGATTAAAAATGTGGTGAATCTCAACGGTGCAGATAACTGGGACGCCACAAGTGACGGCAGCTGTACCTATGGTTTTGTAACAGAACACAGCGGCGGCATCATTTCTCTCCTCAGCGGCAGCGGTGAATTTCTGATCCAGCGGAATGATAAGAACATCCCGGAACTCAACATCCGCAACCAGAGACTGATCGCTGCATACCATTCCTTACCTCAGGCCTTCCCCCCGCCC